>JANNWF010000500.1:0-2001 GCA_031408455.1 Pseudoxanthomonas sp.
CCGCGCTGGAACAAACTGGCGCGCTCACGAACGACCGAGAGCGGACATCCCAGATTTCATCAATTTTGGTGATTAGTGTTTTTGACCCAGTTGGGAAACTGACGCTCCCAACCCGATCGGCGGGCTTGGCGATCACTTTGGAGCGGAACAAATGCTTGACCTCGTAGAGAAGTTCACACCCGACACCGTTGAAGCCAGCAATGACGAAGGCGTCGTCGCCATCGAATACGTGTTGGTCGCTGCGCTCGTCGCAATCGGCGTCGGAATCGTTTTCAATGCAACCGGCATCTGGGCAAAGCTGAGCACCAAGCTCAACGCGATCATTCCCTAATTCACACGTGGCTGGGTGGGCAGACAGTCTGCCCACCCACCACAATGAGGTCGCCATGCGGAAGTCGAATTTCACTCACAGTCAATCGGAGGACCAAGGGATGGTCGCGCTTGAGTTGGTGCTCGTCCTGCCGTTCCTCATCGCGCTGCTTCTCGCGATCGCTTCGTTTGGGGCGTTCTTCAACAAGAAGATCGAGGTCACCAGTGCCGCACGTGACGCCGCTCGCACCCTGGCACTGCGCGGCATACCCTCCTACCCAACTGGCATGACGGCCTCGGGCATCGTCACCTGCGCCGCGGGCGACACCACCAACAATGCCTCAGTCACGCTGACCAGCGGTTTCACCTTCTCGATTCCATTCATCCCTATCGGCACAAGCACGATCACAGCGACGGGAACCATGCGATGCGGGGGGTGACGAGCGACGACGACCAGGGCATTGCCACACTCCTCGTGGTGCTGATGATGCCGGTGCTGATTCTGTTCGGCGCCCTCGTGTTCGATGGCGGGCGCGGCTACTTGGCACGCCGCCAAACACAAAGCGCGGCTGACGCCGGTGCCCTGGCGAAAGCCACCGACTGCGCGCTGCAGCGGGGCGCAACTGTGTTCACCGCCTATGAGACGAACGGCGCCGCGCTCTCCAATTCGCCCACCTGCGGTGTCGGCACAACCACGGTCTCGATGAGCCGCGCCGTCTCGTTTGTGTTCGCATCGGGCGGCGGCACGGTGACTCGCTCGGCAACCGCAAAGTGGGGCACGCTCGGCACTGCTACCACGCTGCCGATAACCATTTCGAACTGTGAGTTCACGCAAGCCTTGCTCGTCGGCACAACCGACATCATCATCTATCTTGACGATGCGAAGCCTCAGACTGGCTGCTCATCGCTTCCAGGCGGTTTCAGCCAACTCAACCCTGGCGCAAGCTTCTGCGGAGTTGTGATCACAGCGGGGGGACTGGTCGACGGGCAGCCGGGCGCTCCCGACCCGAGGCTGGACGACTGCATCACCAACGCCACTGCGCCGAGGCTGCCGCACGACGTCCTGATTCCGATGTATGACGCCTCGGCATGCCAGGCGGCGGGCTGCAACGGCCAGGGCCCGTACAAGATATTGGGCTTCGCCATGTTCCACGTGACGGGCTATTCGTTCACTGGTAACAGGTACGGAGGAACACTGGGCAACAAGTGCCCAGAGGACAAGGACCGCGGTAAATACTGCATCCAGGGCGATTTCATCAAGTTTGTCACTTCGCAGGGAACGCCAGGACCCAGCACGGACTTTGGTACCTACCAGGTCTACCTCGCCAGCTGAACCGATTCACCCACTGCCACAATCGACGGGATAAGGGACAACTTCAATGAACAACAGACGGCGGATACTCGGCATCCTTGCGGCATTGGTCTTGGCCATCGTTGGCACTGCGGCGCTCATCAGCTACGTGAACTCGGCAAAAGACAAAGCCGTTGGTGACGAGGAGCTTGTCGATGTGTACGTGGTCGACAAGATGGTGCCCAAGGGAGCAGATGCGCAAACGATCAAGGCATCCGTTTCAATCGAGCAGGTGCCAGCGCGGCTCAAGCAATCGGGGGCGCTGACCGATCTTGAGGCCGTTGGCGACAACGTGGCCGGAGCCGACCTCCTGCCAGGCGACCAGTTGCTGGCAGCCCGGC
>JANNWF010000501.1:0-15278 GCA_031408455.1 Pseudoxanthomonas sp.
CTTTGCCGGTGCGCATGGCGGCGAACGCGGACGGCACGTCGCTGGCCAGACCAATCGGCAGCCCTGAATGCACACCGATGGCGGCGTAGACATCGGGATGGGTGTTGGCGAGCACTGCCGCCATAGCGCCGCCAGCGGAAAGACCGGCGACATAGACGCGGCGTTCGTCGAGGCGGTGCTGCCCGACGAGATGATGCGTCAGTGCGGCGAGCAGGGCAGCTTCGCCGTGTTCACGCTGTTGGTCGCTGCCACGAAACCAGTTCCAGCAACGGTTCTTGTTGCGAGTTGCCGATTGCTGTGGATAGGCGACGACATAGCCGTGCTCGCGCGCGAGCAGGTTCATACGCGTGCCGCGAGCGAAATCATCCGGCGTCTGGGTGCATCCATGCAGCATCAGCAGCAGCGGCGCTCGGCTGCCCTCCAGGCCAGCAGGCACGTACAGCTTGTAGTCCAGCGCTCCCACCGCGCAATCGAAATGCTCCTTGCGAAAGGGGCTATCGACGCCGTCAGCGTGATTTCTGGTCGAGGTTGTGCTGCGCTCGTCATGGTCGATGACGCGAAACTCGGCGTCGATGCAGTTCGCCGCCGCCGCAACGATTGACGCACTGCTTCCACGCGCAGCAAAGGGCAGGTCACACGAGCATCTATCAGCGGGGATGCTGACCGCGAGCCGGCGTTGCAGCGCTTGCGTAGCGGCGCGCAGGTCACCACTTCGCAGCAGGCGCATGGCCTGCTGCATGGTGTCATTCATGGGCTGCATGGATGGATTCCGGTCAGTGAATACGGCCGGCCAGCGCGTGCTTCACTGAGGCGCTGGCCTGCAAGACGCCAAGAACAACGATCGATTCGATCGTTTCACTGGCGAGTTCGGGTGAGACATCCTCGGCGATCCGGACCAGTCCCAATGCCTGGATCCGCAAGCGCTCTCCGGCGTCGCGAGCGGCTTCAAGGTCGCGCCGGGAATAGTCCTGCAATCCCAGCACCAGCGTGCGCCGGGCCACGCTCTGACGCAGCACCTCGGCGTGCACCGTGAGCTGGTTGCGGATCGCAGTGCGGATGAAATCGGTGCGGTTGGAGTAGAAACCTTCCTGCGCCAGCAAGTCGATCTGGCCGAGGTCAACGACGCCGAGATTGATTGTGATCTTCTCGCTGTCAACGAGATTTCTGGTGCGGGTATCGGACATCGTGGTTCTCAATTAGCAGCTCCATACCATCCTATCACCATCTGCATGGATGTTTTATGGACTATGGAGCCCTTGACCACTCGCTGCTACTGCTGGCTCGGACGGTCAAGGCTGGATTTCAGCTTGCAGAAGCAGGGGTTTTTTCGATTCGCCGGTTGCGTCGATAGACGCCTTGCCCGACCAAAGCGGTGAGCACCAACAGGGCGTTGCTGACGACGAACACCGGGTTTTCTATGAGCCAGCTGTAGGCCAGAAATCCAGCGCTAGCTGTCACTTGGTCAATGAAAAGCCAGCCGGAAACACCTTCGGTCGAACGCTCACGCCACTGCACCCGCACTTGATGCAGCAGGGTGGTGATGAGCACGGCTGATGCGGCCCAGCCGATGGCATCGGTAGGGCTAAGGCTCACTTTCGCTTGCGCCGACTTGCCCAGATATCGTGGGGCCAAAAGCCAACCGGCTTGACCCAGAGCACCGCAGCGCTCGCTCAGGTGAGCACTGCGATCAGCAGAATGATGGGCAACGGGATACCCAGGAAAAGCAGCAGGATGTACTTCATGTTCGTGTCCTTTTGACGGGTGGAGAATCCGCTAGAGCTGGCGCTGTCGAAACGCTAGGCGGTCGCTCAACGGTCGCGCTGGCGGCCGCCAAAGGTCGCCGCCAAGCTGGCCACAAAGGCACCACCCAATAACCCAAGGAACAGCCACAGCGAGCCGTAGGCGGTGGCTCTGCGGGCTTTGTCGGCGGCGTCTTTGGCCCGTAACTCAGTTTCGTGAAGCGCTTCTTGGGCGCGCGCATAGGTATCGTTGACCCGCATTTCGGCGGCCTGCTGCGTCAGCCCGGTGCGCCTTGCGATCAGTTGACCAAGATGGCGCACGTCTTCCGCCGGCAACGGCGCGGAGTCGAGCATATGCGTGAAAATTCGGCGAACTTCTTGCG
Source organism: Pseudoxanthomonas sp. (assembly GCA_031408455.1). Lineage (GTDB taxonomy): Bacteria > Pseudomonadota > Gammaproteobacteria > Xanthomonadales > Xanthomonadaceae > JANNWF01. The sequence goes on from JANNWF010000501.1 coordinate 2,123, forward strand.
CTTCTTCAGCGGGAGTGCGTTCTGGAGGAGCACCTTCTGGCCAGCCACTCGAGGCCGTGCTGGCGTCGCGCCGGAACAGTGCGTCGATGAAATAATCCATCGATGATCCACCCGCAGTCGTGTCGGAAGTGCCAGCGACGACGGCAGCGGTGACCGCGGCGCCGGCCACGGTCGCGCCCGTTTGTACGCCGCTGGACACAATCGAGGTCACCATCGACGCCATCAGCGTGGCGGTCGCAAGGGTCGCTACCGCCCACGTCAGAAAGCCATGGGCAGTGTCGCGAAAGTACACCTCGTCGCCATGCACATCGGCCCAGCGCGTTCGCAAGCGCCCGGCCAGATAGCCACCCAATGCGGATGCCAGCAGCGAAGTGACCGCTAACCAGATGATGCTGGAAACACCGAGCTTGGCGGCACCGATAGCGCTGGGTGACCACGGCGAGATGATCGCCATGCCAAAGCCAACTCCCAACACCAGCAGACTCAGCGAGAGCGCGGCCGCCCCAGCGGCACCAGCGGCAATCGCGGCCCATGAGACTGCGCTGGCATCGTTGCGATGCACGCTCGCTGCGGGTGCTGGCAGCCCAACGACGTAATCGCGTCGCGGAAATTCAGTGGTGGTCGCGGTGGCGCTGGCCATGGACGAAGTTCCAGAGTGGTTGGCGATGGCTGCACCCGGTTCGCCGAGCGTGAGCGAGAGCGCCAACCTAACGCCGGTGTTGGAAAACGGTCTGTGCGTTGGCAAACCGAGCAGGTCAGCGTCGGCGCACAGTTTTTCTCCGCGTCATGCGTGGCAAGCAGCCGAGCAAGCTCGGCTCTACCGAAGCGCCAGCGCTTCCTCGCGTAGCGCGGAAGTCGCTCTGCTGCTCGCTTGAAGGCGGAAGCAGCATGCATCGTCAACTTCCTACTAATGCCGAAACTACACACACCGCCCACCTCAGCAAAGCCTGCTCAGGCAGCCGACTGCCGCGCCACCACCAGCGCCGCATTGGTGCCGCCGAAGGCAAACGAATTGCTCATGGCGGTGTTGATTCGAAGGTCATGGCGGGCGAGGTTGGCGACGTAGTCGAGGTCGCAGGCTGGATCAGGCTGGTGCAGGTTGATTGTCGGTGGGGCGATGCCGGTTTGCAGGGCGAGCACGCTTGCCACCAGTTCAACCGCGGCTGCGGCACCCAACAGGTGCGCGTGCATCGATTTGCTGGAACTGATCGCCAGTTGCTCAGCACTGGTTCCGAACACCGCGCGAATCGCGGCGGTTTCGGTGGCGTCATTGGCCTGTGTGGCGGTACCGTGGGCATTGAGATAGTCGATCTGACCAGGCTCACGCTTGGCCGAGTCAAGCGCCAAGCGCATGGCGGCGGCTTGGCCTTGTACGCTGGGGCGGGTGATGTGTTCACAATCGGTGCTCAGTCCGTAGCCAATCAGTTCGGCTTGTATCGGCGCACCGCGGCGGCAGGCGTGCTCCCATTCTTCCAGCACGAACATCGCCGCCCCTTCGCCCAGCACCAGCCCACTGCGATCTCTGGCGAACGGCTTGCATGAAGCGGTGGGGTCATCGCGGTCCTCGCTGGCCAGGGTGCGCAGCGCCTCCCAGGCTTTCATGGTGCCAAGCGTGAGTGCGGCCTCGCTGCCTCCGGCCAGCATGAACTCGGTCTCACCACAGCGTATGCGCCGCCAAGCTTCGCCGATGGCAACGGCGGATGACGAACATGCCGTGGAATAGGTCAGGCTCGGCCCGCGCAGTTGGTACTCAGCTGCGATCCACGCCGCCGCTGCGTTGTTCATTGCCAGCAAAACACTGAACGGAAGGATGCGGTCCGACTGGTCGCGAAACAGGGTGGAGTAGCCCGCCTCGATGCTGTTCGCGCCGCCCATGCCGGTACCCACAAACACGCCGGCGCGAGTACGCAGATCGTCATTGAGTTCAAGCTTCGCCGCAGTCAATGCTTGCGCCGCCGCAACGAGCGCGAATTGGCTGACCCGGTCGAGCATGCGCAAACGCGGTGGTGCGAACTGCACGCTGGGGTCGAAGTCGAGGTAAGCCGCGATTCGCGTCGACAATGATGGTGCGATCGCATCAGGTAATCGACGGATCGACGAGCGGCCCGCGACCAGGGCATCGAAAAACGTCGACGGCGAGTTGCCGCCAGGGGCGACGATGCCCATGCCGGTGATCGCCACGCGCTTCATGAAGTGGTCGCGATGGCGGCTCCAGCAGGCTCAACGGCGGCGAGCGCATCGCGCTTGGCAATCAATTGATCGACATACTGGCCAAGTTCGGCAAGCGTGCCGAAATCGCGCGCCATATCGACATCGCTGTCCGGAACACTCACCTTGAACCTGTCTTCGATCGCGAAAATCAACTCGATCACGCCTAACGAATCGATCGCCAAGCTCGCCAAGGTCGTGGCTGGAGTCAGTGAGTCAGCCTCCAGCGCATAGTCTTTGACGAGTATTTTGCAAAGCGCGTCAAAGGTACTCATGACAGTTGGGCACCGGGTGCTGCGGACGTTGATCCAGACGCTGAAATTGCCGTCAGGCGAGGCCGCCACGCATCCACATTGACCGTGCAATTGACCTTGCCGCCAAGCCGCGCGCCAACACCGAGCAGGCGCGGCCAGCGTCGCAGCACCGGCAGCAATACGCTGGCAGCCGATGGTCGCATGGCGAGCTGAGAAAAGACTGCAGCGGTGCGGATGCGTCCGCCAAAGCTGCGCTGCCAAGCCGACCGATAGGTAGCGGCCATGCGCCCGGATTTGCTAGCCGCCTCGCTGGCGTTGGGCGCGCTGAGCAAGGTAGTACAAAGTAGCCACGCCGATTGGATCGCCATGCTGATGCCCTCGCCAAGAATGGGATGTGCTTCGCCTGCCGCATTGCCAATCGCAAATCGGCCGGCACCGTCTGCGGCTTCACGAATGCCGGGGCGAATCGGCCCCACGCTTAGCCACGCATTGTGTTGACGCGCGCCGCGCAAGACTTGCCGCACGCCGCGACAGGAGGCTTGCAAATGGCGTTGCACCGCATGCGCCGCGCGCTCACCCGCCGCCTTGGCCCGGATTGCCTGCAGCGCGTCGCGACGGATGCAGCAGGCAATGGTCAGCTCGCCATCGGCGGCTTGCACCATGCCGCCATAGCCGCCATCAAAGGCCAGGACCGGCAACAGGTCGGCATCAAGATCAGCACCGGTGAAGTTGCCCTTGAAGGCGAACAAATCCGAGTCCCGGGGCGGCACACGTGGCCGCGGTTCCTGGGTGTCCGGCGCGCGCCATGTCCCCGCTCGGCTTGCAGCAACAGCGTTTGGCAACGGCTCCCACGAGCCATGTGCGTCGATCAGCAGGTCTGCGCTAAGCGTCGTCTCGCGATCTGAATCGAGTGCCTTCATGGCGCATTCGTGGCGATCGCCGCTGCGTTGCAGCGTGCGTACCGTCCACGGTTGCCAGACGCTGGCGCCACAGTCCGCGGCACGCTGCAAAAGTAAGGTGTCCAGATGTTCGCGGCCCAGCGCACGGCCCCAGCGATGGACGGGATGGGCAAAGCTAGGCAACTCAGTGGTGAGCATGTCATCGCCTACAAACAAGCCCACGCGACGTAGCTGCGCCCCCGCCAGACGCTCGAACGCGACACCGATGCCCAAGGCCTCCAACAACGGCAGGTTGCTGGCAGCAATGCACTCACCACATACCTTGCGGCGCGGAAAGCGGTGCTTTTCGACGACGGCGACCGACCAGCCGGCTTGTGCAAGCAAGATGGCGGCAGTGGACCCAGCCACACCGGCGCCAATGATGAGGGCGTCGTAGTGGCTATTCATGGCACGCCGCGGCGGGCGACAAAACAATGACTGAATAAGCCAGCAGCCGATTCAGAGAGCTGCCACTTTTCACCTGCATTGGAAACCTCCGGCCAACGCGCTGAAAGTTCATGGTCACGGAAGCCCGCATGCACGCTGAGCACCGCATCGTGGCGCGTCACCACATTGCAACCGATGGCACCCAGCAGATAGCTGCCAGTCAATGCGAATGCCGAGCGTCGTGGCTCGCAACAGACAAACGCGTGCGCCTTGCGGGCAATGCCCGCCAGCAATTGGTTGAGTTCGGTGCCCTCAAAGTGATGCACGAACAGGTTGCTCACTACGATGGCCTGTGCCGGAACCACCGGTTGTGCCAGCCACCGAAACACGTCGGCCTCGACGATCTCTACGCGCCAGCCGCACGCGTTCAGCGCCGCCAACGTTCCTCTACTGACCAGCGGATGACGATCAAGCAAGGTCACCCGCACGTCGCGCCATTGTTTGCGGCGTTGCTGCGCCAGCTGCAGCATCAAACTGCCATCGCCGGCACCAAGCTCGATCAGATCCAGCGATTGGCCCGCTTCAACCAACGGATCAAGTGCCCGCAACAGCGTACCTACGCTGCCCAACAGGCGATTGACTCGCCGCAAGTCATCGCGGGATCGAATAGCCCGCGGGTCGCAGGCGGGCATTACGTCTAACCACTCTGGCTCGACCCGTCGCGGCATGCCGCGCGTGTTTGCGGAGACGCTGGTCAAGCCCATCACGCCACTTCCAATAGCGCGCCGTGACAACTGAAGCCGGCGCCAAAAGCCGACATCCACCAGTGTCCGCCCAGTGCGGCATCTGCCAGTGCGGCCTGCAATACAAAATAGACGAAGGCACTGCTCAAATTGCCGTGCTCGCGCAACATCGCAGCGCTGTATCGCAGCGCGTGCGCGTCAATGCCGAGCGAGACTTGCAGGGCGCGTAATACGTCGCGACCACCGGCATGCATGATCCACGTGCTCACATTCGCGCCAGTCAGATCGGCTTCGCCCAGCGTTGTGTGCAGCACGCGCTGCGCGCGACTGGCAGCCAGCTGCGGCACCGGTCGGGTGAGCACATTGCACAACATGCCATCGCGCTGCACAAACCTTAGCGCGTCGCGATGCGCAGGTTCGGTCAGCGAGGTCGCGCGCTTCCATTCAAGGCGCCGACGGTGCGGCAGTGGTTGCGCTGACAACACCGCCGCGCCGGCGCCATCGCCAAACAGACAGGCGCTGATCAACACGCCGGGATCATTGCTCAAATACATCGCCGCGCTGCTGACCTCGACGCACACTGACAACACGTGATTGGCCGAACCTGACCTCACCAACGCGTCGGCGGTGCGCCAGTTCGGCAGCGCCGCCGCGCAGCCTTGGCCGACCAGATCCAGCGTCTGCACATCGGCGCGCAAGCCAAGCAGCTCGATCACGTAGCTGGAGAGTCCCGGACACAGGTAACCAGTGCAGGTGCTGACGATCACCGCATCAATATCCGTCGCGGTTAGCTCGGCGTCGATCAGCGCACGCTCCGCGGCGAGGCTCGCCAACGCAGGTGCGTGTCGCTGAAAACGTGCATGCAAGGTGTTGGGGTCGATCTGGAAGCACTCATCGAGTGAGTCCAGCGCGAGATGCCGCGAATCGATGCCGTTGTCACGCGTCAACACCGTTTGCGCGATTGCCCGCGAGCGCCGATCCAGCCGCTCAAACCATGCAGACGCCTGAAACGCCTCCCAGCAATCTTGCTTGCTGTAGCGATTCGGCGGATGGGCAGTACCCAGCCCGCGAAGAAACATGCGACATCCCCAATGAGTGTGCATTACGGCGAGGCGGCCGATCATGCGAGTGCGAGCCAATGGGCCCCAAGCTAACTGCAATCGAGCGGCACGTATGTGCGTTGTCGGACAGACCCGACTGAGTTCAGTCGGCCACTCGAGACCGCGCTGCGAGCGTCTGTGGCACCTGAAACGCTGCTGCGGCGGACCTTGCTCGCGGAATAGACCCAAAAAGCGACGGCGACCCAACGCTCGACGAACCACGCACTCGCCAGATTCGGTTAACTACCGCTCGCGAGTGAAGCCAGCACCGCCCGCCAGCGCACCCGACGCGGCATGCAAGCCGCTACACGTATGCGATAGGCCCGGTGTGATTCGCCAAAACTAGCAAACAAGGCGCGATCCTCGCGTTTGGCCAGCCACATCGCGGCGAGCGCCAACGGTGCCACCGCCAGCAACGCATTGAGCAGGGGCATTTGGGTCATTGCCATCCCAAGCATGGCCATCAACGCGCCGCTGTATTGCGGATGGCGCATCACCGCGTAAACGCCTTGCGTGGCCAGTCGTCCCGCCCTACGAGCCAGCCGACATTCGCGCGCGCCCTCAACGGTCAAGAAGAGACCAGCAATCGCTAGTGCAATGCCGATTGCGCCAAAGAGCGTCGTCATAGCTACCTCTGCATCCGCCAGCGCGGGTGATTCGAGCCTCAGTTTGCTGGCCGGCCGGGTCGCCATCGGTGCGCCAACGAACACTCAGGCAGTCGGTGGTGTGTCGGTTCAGGAACCGGACGCCCATTTTGCTACGGCCGCCAATCGATGCGACGACCGATACAGCGCCTACGTGGATCAGTGAACTTGGAGGGCGTATAACTAGCCCGCAAATGTTCTCGAAAAAGTAATTGGCATTTCATCGAGACCGACTTGAATAGCGAATCGAACCCGCTGCAAAACCATCTTTTGGCGGCGATGCCAAAAGAGGTCAGCACGCGTTTGTTTCCGCATTTGAGCTTGGTGCCAATGCCCTTGGGTCATGTGCTGTACGAATCCGGCGACACCCTGCGGCATGTGTATTTCCCCACCAATTGCATCGTCTCATTGCTTTATGTGATGGAGAACGGTGCTTCGGCAGAGATATCGGTGGTTGGCAACGAGGGGTTGGTCGGAGTCGCCTTGTTCATGGGCGGCGAAAGCACGCCGAGTCGCGCCGTGGTGCAAAGCGCCGGCGTCGCGTACCGACTGCAAAGCCAGATGATCAAAGACGAGTTCAACCGACACGGCGAAATGCTGCTTTTGATGCTGCGCTACACGCAGGCGCTGATCACGCAGATGGCGCAGACGGCAGTGTGCAATCGTCATCATTCAATCGATCAGCAGTTGTGTCGCTGGCTGCTGCTGTCGCTAGATCGCTTGTCAGGCAACCAATTGGTGATGACTCAGGAGCTGATCGCCAACATGTTGGGCGTTCGCCGCGAGGGTGTGACGGAGGCGGCCGGCAAACTGCAAAAGCTTGGCGTGATCGAGTATCACCGCGGGCAGATCACGGTGTTTGATCGACCCACGCTTGAAGCGCTTTGTTGCGAGTGTTATGCCGTGGTGAAACGCGAGACAGATCGCTTGTTGCCACAGGCGGATGACTCAATGCCCAGAAGTGTTCATGGCGGCGGCGGTCGCCACTGAGCACCGCGTCAAATGCAAGTTGCCGCCAACGGGTTGGCTGAACGCCGGGTGTCGTCCCTCGACCAACGTGCGTTGTCGAACCGACTTGGGTAGCTCCGTTGTCTACGGTGAGTCTCGGCAGCCAGCTATCCCAATCGGCGCCTCTTGTTACCAGGAGACTTACCAATGAAACCTATCGTCGCCACCGTGCTGACGTTTGCTATTGCCACCGCGCTCAGCGGTTCTGCTTTCGCCCAGAATCAAGGGCGTGGCCGTGATCATGACAACGCGCGCAGTGATGTCGCGAGAGTCTTTCGAGTCGAACAAGTGGACGGTGGCCGGCGGTCGCAACCGCAGGAGCGCGTGCTGCGGCAGGAGTGTTGGAACGAGCGCACCAACCGTAACGAAACCGGCTACTACCGCGACGATCAGGGCCGCCTATACCAAGGCGATGGTCGCAACGACACCAAGACGGCACGCACGGTTATCGGCGCGATTATTGGTGGTGCGATAGGCAACCAAGTGGGCGATGGTCGCGGGCAAACGGCAGCGACGATTGCAGGCGCGGCTGCGGGTGCCGCCATCGGTAGCAAGTCCGGTCGTCGCGACGATGATCGCTGGGAAGGCTACGACCGTTACAGCGACAATTCAGGCGTTGAGCGTCGTTGCCGCACGGTGACCGAAGTTGTCGAAGGTCGCGGCGGGCGTGAGCCGATATTTCGAGTCAACTATCGCTACGGCGGGCAAGACTACGAAGCCTTCACCAACTTCGATCCGGGCCGCAATATCCGGGTGGTTGTTGATGTTCGGCCGCAAGACGGCAGCATCAATTACCGTCCCTGATTGAGGGTGTTCTCGCCGCCCACTGCGGCGTGACAGCGAGCATTGACGGGGATTCCAGCGGAGCACGCTCCGCTCTAGAAAAAAGCTGGCGTGACGCAATGGTTTGACCTGCTGGATCGCGAGTGCCGCTGTTGTAGAGCCGAGCTTGCTCGGCTGCGCTTGTCCCAATATTTCCGCCGAGCGTTTGGGAGTAGCGGAGCAAGCTCGTCCGCTGCGCGCGAACTTGCTCGGCTGCTCGTTGGCATGCGGCTCGGATCGCTCTCAAACTCGCCCAGCCGTCATTCCGGCGAACGCCGGAATCCACCCGCATGCGGAGAGAACTAGGCGAGCGAGTGGATTCCGGCGCTACTCGCGCTGCGCGCTCGCCCTTCGGGCCAGCTTCGCTGCTCGCTCGCTACGCTCACAGTCGCCGGAATGACGGAGGGTGCGGGTTCGGCGTGCAGCCGAGCAACCGAGCTTGCTCGGTTGCCCCAACACCACATTGCCGGCGACCCTGCGGATAGTGTTCACTGCCTCGTCCGGGCTGGCGTCCACTCACCTTTTGGCCGCCATCGCTCGTCCCGACTCGATGGGCAGGCATGCAAGCTGACGGCATCCAACAAGCAGGCGAGGGCGCGCAGGCGTCTGCCAATCCGCGTACTCCGGCGTACGACCTGCTGCGGGTCTTTGGTGTCTTAGCGGTGGTGATGATCCATGTCTGCGGTGCCTATCGCGAGGCCTTGCCTGAGATCGGCTTGGTGACATGGCTAACCACCATCGGTTTGAACGGCCTCAGCCGTTGGGCGGTGCCTCTGTTCATCATGATTAGCGGCGCCTTGTTACTGGCGGATCAACGCAGGTTTGAGCTGCGCCGTTTTGTCAGTCGACGCGTGCTGAAGGTGGTGGTGCCGTTCGTGCTGTGGTCAATCGTCTATGTCGGCATAGACGCGACCTTGCGTCCCAACCCAGGACTTTGGTCGAAACTAGCGGCGTTGCCGACGCACGCGGCGTGGTATCACCTCAGCTTTTTCTACTATTTCATTCCTTTGTACCTGCTGATACCGGTGTTGATGTGGGTGCGTGATCGCGCGCAGGGACGCGGAATACTCGCGGCCTATTTGGGTCTGTGGATGGTCGGCATCTGCGTCGAGTTGTTTGGTGCGGCGAAGTATCGCTGGCCCGATTTCTTTCTCTACTCGGGCTATTTGGTTTTGGGGTATTTCATGCGCGACCTCAATCACCGATTTGCAGTGATCGTGGCAAGTGCTGGCGCGCTGGCGGCAGCGCTAACCTCCGCTGCCGTGATTTCGCAGTCGATGGCTGCGATGGACTACGTTCCTGGGCAGTGGTTTTCCTACAAAACCATCAACGTCGCCCTCGCAGCGAGTGGGGTGTTTTGTCTCGGCATGCTAGTGACAGCACGCAGCCAGAGCTTGCCGCCACTGCTCTCACGTGTGGCAGAAAATAGCCTTGGCATCTACCTGCTGCATCCTTTGTTTCTGATCCCGTTGCGTGATCTCGGTTACCGTTCTGGTCTGCCTTGGTTGGAGATTCCGTGCTGGTTCGTTGCCGCGTTGGTGGCCGCGTACTGGCTGTCGAAATGGTTGCGCAGCCGTCCTGCAACCGCTTGGACCGTTCCTTGAGCGCCCATGTCTTGAGCGCCCATGTCTTGAGTGTCAATGTCTTGCGTGTCCCTGTCTTGAGTGTGCAGGCAATGCGTTGTCCAACCCGCGTCCGGAGGCGTCACTCATGATTACCAGCGCTGCGCCTTTGAACATCGTGCGTCGCGAAGATGCATCGCGTTTTGAAACCGAAGTGGACGGGAAGCTGAGCGTGATCGACTACCGCATTGAAGGCAGACTTCTCGTGCTGCCACACGTCGGCGTGCCGCCAGCGCTGGAAGGACGCGGCATTGCCGCCGCGTTGACGCGCGCAGCAGTCGACTGGGCGCGCCAGCAATCGCTGACCGTTGTACCGATTTGTCCGTATGTGGCGGCGTGGCTGAAACGCCATCCCGAATACAACGACCTGCTCGTTGCTGCGCCAGCAAGCGGGTCATGAAGCAAGACTTTGTTTAGGCTTAAAAGAAGGATGCGTCGATGCCACTGATCGCTTTAGTCAGGGAAGTGAGTGCCGCGCTGGCGGATTGCGAGCTGTCGTTCGTCGCGCGTGAACCGATCAACCTGGAACTCGCCAAGCGGCAACATGCGGCCTATGTGCAAGCCTTGACCGAACTAGGCTGCGAGATCATTGCCCTGCCAGCGCTGGATGCTATGGCCGACTCAGTGTTTGTCGAGGACGTGGCCGTCGTGTTTGACGAAGTCGCGGTCATGACACGACCGGGCGCGTCATCGCGACGCGAGGAAGGGGCGAGCGTGGCCCTGGCATTGTCACGCTACCGGTCGCTGCTGCGAATCGAAGCGCCGGGCACCTTGGACGGCGGCGACGTGCTGCGCTGTGGACGCCACGTGTTTGTTGGTCACTCCGCACGCAGCAATGCAGCGGGCATCGATCAGCTGCGCGAGTTGATCAAAGGCTTTGGCTACAGTGTCGAAGCAGTCGAGATGCGCGGTTGCCTGCACTTGAAGTCCGCCGTCACCGCAGTCGCCGAAGGCATTTTTTTGATCAATCGCGATTGGGTCGATGCCGACGCGTTTGCGGGTTTTCAGTTGCTTGATGTAGCCGCCGATGAGCCGCATGCCGCCAACGCGCTGCGCGTCGTGGTCGACGGTCAATCAGGCGTCATCTATCCCGATTGTTTCCCTCAAACCCTGGTGCGGCTGCACGCAGCGGGCATCGCCGTCACCGCCGTTGACCTTTCCGAATTACAGAAAGCTGAAGGCGCAGTCACCTGTTGCAGTCTTCTGCTGCAATCTGATCGGATGACCAAAGCAACTGCGGTCGCGTAGAGCGCAGCATGCTCCACTGCATTTCGCCACTCAGCCGAGCAAGCTCGGCTATCTAGAACAGCAACAGCCGTCACCCAGAGCAGCGCCTACTCCGCTGCTCTGCGCAATCGACCGCTAGCATTCCCGCGGATTCCCCTGCGCGTCCTTGCAGCCACGCTCGCCACGATTGCCAGCGGCAGCGGGTGCAGGCTGCGATGCAGCGGCCTCCTGAGCCGCCTTTTCCGCTTGCGCCCGTTCCTCGGCTGCAGCCTCTTGCTCGGCTTGGTCCGCCGGCGGGGGATTGGACTGCCCAGTGAGCATGGAAGACGAAGTGGGCGGGTCTTGGGCATTCGTTGCGCTGACAGGCAGCAGAAGGAATGCGGCGATTGCAATGGCATGGGTGTAACCAGACATGGCGAGCTCCTTTCGAGAAGTGAAAGACGCGCTCAGCGTCAATGAATCAGCGGCAGGAGTTAGGCGTCAAGTGCTGCGAACGCTGCAGGTGCATCTCGTGCCCTGGGCGTTATCCGTGGCCGCAAGCACTCAATACTCCGCTGTGCGCCAGCCTACAACCGGAGGCAGGCTGGCACTGTGGTGCACGGAACTTACCCGCGGACCCAAACAACACGCACTCCTCGTCAACCCAGCCAAACGCAGCTTACCGATCCAACGGACTCCTTACCCCACGCCCACCCCGATTCAATACATGCGTGTAAATCTCCGTCGTGCTCACATCCGCATGCCCCAGCAATTCCTGAATCGTGCGAATGTCATACCCATCCTCAAGCAAATGCGTCGCAAACGAATGCCGCAAGGTATGCGCGCTCAGCGACTTCTGAATACCCGCCGTCGCCCGCGCTTTTTTCAAAGCCCGCGACAAAATCGCCTCATCAAAATGATGCCGCCGCTCCAATCCCCCACGCGGATCGACTGAGCGTTTCACGGACGGGAACACGTACTGCCACCCAAAATCACGCGCAGCGTTCACGTACTTCCGTGCCAACGCGTTCGGCAACCAAACCTCGCCAAAGCCAGCCGCCAAGTCCACCGCATGCAATACCCGAGCGCGATTGACTTCTTGTTGCAAAGGCTCAACCAATGAACGCGGCAACATCGTCCGCCGATCCTTGCCACCTTTGCCGTCCCGAATCGTGATCTCGTTGCGGCCAAAATCGATGTCTTTGACTCGCAGTCGCAGCCCTTCCATCAAGCGCATGCCGGTGCCATACAGCAAGCTCGCTAGCAGCCCGCTACGACCCTCCATCAGCGCCAATAACGTCGTCACTTCTTGGCGTGACAACACCGTCGGCACACGCTGCGGCCGCTTCGCCCGCACCACGCCATCCATCCAGGGAAGGTCGATATTCAGCACCTCCCGATACAAGAACAGAATGGCCGACAGTGCCTGATTCTGAGTTCCAGCCGCCACGTTTCCGCGCACCGCGAGATCGCTCAGAAAAGCTTCAACCTCCGGACCGCCCAAGTCCCGCGGATGCTGCTTGTTGTTGGCCAAAATGAACCGCTTGGCCCAACCCAGATAGGCCTGCTCGGTGCGCTTGCTGTAGTGTTTGACGCGGACAACACGGCGAATTTCGTCGAACAAGCGCGGAGCGCGCGGAGGCTCGGTGGTCTTTTTGGCAACAGGTACGCCCTTGCTTCGTTCTTCGTAACGCATATGCCTGCAGTCCCGTTGGGTAACGGCATATGCTCACCCCGGCCGGACGCCAAGCGCAGTCAGACAAGTGCTTGATGCGGCGTAGGAAAAATCTGATTGACGCAACCGCGCCTGAAGCTGACCATGCATCGCAACACCCCGCTCTTGGGGACTACATATTGTTAGAACGCATGATGCGAAGTGGCCGTCTGAATGTTCAACTTCATGCGCGGCGGCGGGTTGCCGCGTTGGTGCGTGCGGTGGTGGCGCTTGGGCACGTGTCATTCGCATCGTGCCGCACGCGTGTGCGGGCGGGTGTCGTCTTCGCGCTGCATCGGCATCGCAGCTCGCTTGGTTCGGTGTTTCGGTGAGCGTTGGCATTGCGCTTCGCATCGAGCGGGCTCATCGTTGTGGTGTCGCAAGTTCGCCGGTTGGGTCGTCGGCATTCCCGTGCCATGCGGTTCTAACTATGTGTCCAAGCGGACTGCGCAGGGTGCGTTGCGTGTTTCCTGATGTTTCGTCGCGGCGCAGCCGCTTAACACGTCGTTA
>JANNWF010000502.1:0-12122 GCA_031408455.1 Pseudoxanthomonas sp.
GCTGCGCGAAGCCGGCTACGAGTTCTTGCGCATGCTGCGGATGCCCGCTTTCGCACTACCCACACTGGTATTCCCGCTGGTGTTTTACGTGATGTTTGCCATCGTCCTGCCCGGCCGCTGGGGCGACTACGACAAGAGTGCCTACTTGCTGGCGACCTACGGCGTGTTTGGAATCATGGGACCGGCGCTGTTCGGATTTGGCGTGGGCCTGGCATTGGAACGGCAAAATGGCTGGCTGGCTTTAAAGCAGGTTTCGCCGATGCCTACCGGTGCCTACTTCTTCGCCAAAATCGCCATGAGCCTGAGCTTTGGATTGGCGGTGGTGATCTTGCTGTCGATAGCCGCGGTGGGCTTTGGCGATGTTGAAATCGCGCTCGATCGCTGGCTGCTATTGGTCGCCGTGTTGCTACTCGGCACCCTGCCCTTCTGTGCGTTGGGCTTATGGATTGGCACCTTGGTCAAAGGCCAAGCAGCGGTCGCCATCGTCAACTTGATATACCTCCCGATGTCGATCCTGTCCGGGCTGTGGATGCCGCTGTTCGCGTTTCCGCAAATCTTGCAAAAAGCGGCGGTGATCTGGCCATCGTGGCATTTGGCGCAGCTGGCACTGGGCGTGATCGGACAAGTGGATGGCGTTCGCTATGCGCTGCATGTCGGCGTACTGCTCGTCACTACGGTCTTGTTTTTGAGCTTGGCCGCGATACGGCTGCGGGGACGCTGAGGCCATGCGCTCACTTCCCATCATTGCCGTCGGCTGTGCATTGGCGCTGGCTGTACTTCTGGCCATGTCGATTCCAGCCTCGCCGCCCGCGCCAAGCAAACCGGCAGCGGCCAATGCGCCAGCCGAGTTCGTCATTAGCAACTCGCGTGTGTTCGATGGTGAAACCACCTGGCCGCGTGCTGATGTTCGAGTCAAGGATGGCCTGATCACCGCGATTGCCGAACAGCTCGAATGGCCCAGCGACCTCATCGTTATCGATGGCAGCGGTAAGACCCTGCTGCCAGGTCTGATTGACGCCCATGTCCACAGCTGGGGTGAGGCGCGCCAGCAGATGCTGCGCTTTGGCGTGACCACCGCGCTCGACATGTTCACCAATCCGAACCAACTGGCTGACTTTCGGCGTGATCGTGCCTCACTGGCCGCCACCGACCGCGCCGATGTCTGGTCCGCTGGCAGTTTGATCACCGCCAGCGGCGGCCACGGCACCCAATTTGGAATGGCCGTTGAGACGCTAGATGACGCTTCGCAAGCGTCAGCACTGGTCGCCAACCGCGTTGCGCAAGGTTCGGATTTCATCAAGTTTGTAGTCGATGACGGCCATGCCTACGGCGAGGGCCACGATCTGCCAACCTTGGACGCCGCGCGCATCACGGCATTGCTTGCCGCCACCCGCGAGGCCAAGCAAATGGCGGTGGCGCATGTCGCCCAAGTCGATACCGCCATTACGGTGCTGAGCGCGGGTGCGGATGGCTTGGTCCATGTGTTCAGCGATCGCCAAGCGAACCCTGATCAGATCGCGGTGATCGCCGAAAGCGGTGGCTGGGTGATCCCGACATTGACCGTCATCAGCGGCTTGAGCGGCCAATCGGTGGGGCCAGCGCTAGTTGAAGATGCGGCTATCGCGCCGCTGCTTGATGCGGCCCAACGCGACAGCTTGCGCGCTACCTATCCGCCGCAGTTGCAAGATGCCAAGCACCTTGCCAATGCGCTGGCCAATGTCGCCGCGTTGCATCGCGCTGGCGTCGATATCCTCGCTGGCACCGACGCCGGCAATCCCGGTACCGCGCACGGTGCCAGCATCCATGGCGAGCTTGAGCTGTTGGTCCACGCCGGGCTCTCGGCCACCGATGCTTTGCGCGCCGCCACTGCGCTTCCTGCAAAGCACTTCGGACTTCTCGATCGGGGTCGCATTGCCGCAGGCCTGCGCGCGGATCTGCTGTTGGTCGACGGCGATCCAACAACCGATATCCGTGCCTCCCGACGGCTTTCGATGATCTGGAAAAATGGCGTTGCGGTTACGCGCAAGTCGTCCGCATCGTCGGCAATCAAGGAACAAGCTAGCCCCGAGCTTGCACCTATCGACAGTCCCTTTTCCGGCAAAACATTGCAGACCACGCAAGGCCAACGCTGGGCGCCGAGCGAGGATGCATTCATGGGCGGCAAGTCCACTTCTACCCTTACGCTTGAATCCGATGACAAGACCAGCTTCATGCGTGCCACCGGCACGGTCGCCAGCGGCATCGCCTATCCGTGGGCAGGCGCCGCTTTGTTGCCCGGCGACCCGCCCATGTCCGCCACCAACGCAAGTCGATTGACCGAGCTCAGCTTTCGCCTGCGTGGCGACGGTCGCGAGCTACTGGTAATGGTGCTTTCCGGCGCAAGCAGCCAAGCGCCGGCGATGCGTCGCATTACCTCCACGACCGATTGGCAAACTCATAGTTTTGCCTTGGCCGACTTTCAAGGCGCCGACCTCACCCGCTTGCGCGCGATCGCCATCACTGCCAGCCTGCCGAGTGGCGAGTTTGCCTTCGATCTGGATGACTTCGAGTTGCGCTGATGGCCACCACGCCTGTTTCCTCGACCAAGCCGGCAACCGAACCTTTGGCGGCCATTCCGAAGCGGTTGGCCGAGGCTATTCCGGCCTCCGGCTTGCCCATCACCGTGGATGCGTTCAACCACCCTTGGTTCACGCTGAGCTATCTGATTTTCGTTTTTGTGCCGCTGCTGTTTGTGCCAGACGTGTCAACCCGCGCTGTGCTGCTGAGTGTGTTGGCGACGGCGATCTTTGTGCCGATCCATGTGCACGAGTGGAACCACGGTCGGCAGCGCCCGCTGCTGGCCATCACCGTCACCTTGCTGATTGGCTTGGCCTTGATTCCGTTCAACCCCGGTGGCAACACGTTCATCATTTACGTCATGGCGATGGCAGGAGCACGATTGCCTCCGCGGCTCGCCACTCAAGTGGGACTGCTCGGTTGGGCATTGATGACGGCGGAATTCGGGTTGCTCGGCTACCCATTCGAGGCCGTCGCCGCGTATGCCGGCATGACCCTCGTCGTTGGCGGCATGGTCCTGCTCAGCACCATCGTTGCGCAGGTCCAGGAGCGGCAGAACACGCAGCTGCGGCTATCCCAGGACGAGGTGAAGCGCCTTGCTGCATTGGCCGAACGCGAGCGCATCGGTCGCGATCTGCATGACCTGCTCGGTCACACGCTGTCGCTGGTGGTGTTGAAGAGCGAACTCGCCGGCAAATTGCTGGATCGCGATGCCGCCGCCGCGCGCCAACAGATCCGCGAAGTGGAAACCGTCGCGCGTCATGCGCTTGCCGAAGTGCGGCAAGCGGTAAGCGGCATTCGCCAGAGTGGGTTGTTGGCCGAAGTTGCAGCCTGCCGCCTAGCGTTGCTCAGCGCCGACATCGAATTGGCGCTAAGAATGGCGCCGTTGCAGATCACCAACGAGGTTGAGGCGGTCTTGGCACTCAGCCTGCGTGAGGCCACCACCAACGTGCTGCGTCACGCCGGCGCCAATTTGGTAACCATTGAACTTGACACTGTCGGCGACGATTTACGTCTGCAGATTGAAGATGACGGCCGTGGCGGCAAGATCGAGCTTGGCAATGGCTTGCGCGGGATGCGCGAGCGCCTCGCCTCGATCAATGCGCAGCTCGATATCGAACAGCCAGCAGCTGGCGGCACCCGATTGACCATCCGCGTGCCAGGGCCGTGGCGCACCACAGCGGTTGTCGAGGCAGCAACATGATTCGACTGCTGTTGGCGGAAGACCAAGCCATGGTGCGCGGCGCATTGGCTGCACTGCTCGGGCTTGAAGCCGATCTGAAGGTGATCGGCGAAGCCGGCGACGGTGAGGCCGCTTGGACCCTAGTTGAGGCGCACCGCCCCGATCTGTTGGTCACCGATATCGAGATGCCAAAACTCAGCGGTCTCGAATTGGCCGCGCGTATCCAAGCCGCGCAACTGCCGACTCGCGTGGTCATCCTCACCACCTTTGGCCGCGCAGGCTATCTGCGGCGCGCCTTGGATGCGGGTGTGCGGGGCTACCTGCTGAAGGACGCGCCCAGCGACCAGCTTGCCGATGGCTTGCGGCAGGTGCATCGCGGTGGACGCGTCATCGACCCGCAACTTGCGTTGGCCGCGTGGTCAGAACAGGACCCCTTGAGTGAACGCGAGCGGCAAGTGCTGCGGCTCGCGGGTGAAGGTTCAAGCAGCGCCGACATCGGCCAGCAGCTGCACCTCTCGCAAGGCACGGTGCGCAATTATTTGTCGGAAGCGATCGGCAAGCTAGGCGCCAGCAATCGCATCGATGCGTATCGACTGGCGCGGCAGAACGGTTGGTTGTAAATAAGCACGTAGCCGAATGGCACTACCTTGGTGCTCGTCATCCCGGCGAAAGCCGGGATCCAGATCTGCTGGAGCTAGGGTCTAGCCCCTACCGCTGGATTCCGGCTTTCGCCGGAATGACGATTTTCTCGACTTGTGCCAAGTAACGCGGTTGCAGGTTTGCTGATCTGTGTCGACCGATCAGCCCACGCTGCTGCGCAACGCTGCAATGCGCTCTGCCAAAGGCGGATGAGTCATGAACAAGCGCTTCATGCCACTGCCGATGCCACCGGAAATTCCGAACGCAGCAACCGCTGTCGGAAGCGTGCTCTGGCCATGGTTTTGCGCCAGACGCTCAAGCGCAGCAATCATCTTTTGCCGACCGGCCAACTGGGCACCACCCGCGTCCGCGCGGAACTCGCGCCAGCGGCTGAACCACATCTGGATCATCGACGCGAAGATGCCGAACACCACCTGCAACACCATCACCACGACGAAGTAGCCAATGCCACCACCACCTTCGCTACGGCCGCCGCGCAACCAAGAGTCGACGATAGAGCCCACCACCCGTGCCAACACGATCACGAAGGTATTCAGCACGCCTTGAATCAAGGCCATAGTCACCATGTCGCCATTGGCCACATGGCTGACTTCATGCGCCAGCACGGCTTCGGCTTCATCGCGATTCATCGCGCGCATCAGGCCCGTCGACACCGCCACCAGCGAGCTGTTGCGGGTCATGCCGGTGGCAAAGGCATTAATTTCTGGCGCTTCGTAAATCGCCACTTCCGGCATCTTGATGCCCGCCGCATCGGCTTGCCGACGCACGGTATTGACCAACCAGGTTTCCATCTCGTTGCGCGGGGTTTCGATGACCTGCGCGCCCGTGGCGCGCATAGCCATCCACTTCGACATCGCCAGCGAAATGAAGCTGCCACCAAAACCGAAAACGGCCGCCATTACCAGCAAGCCGGCACCACCTTGCAGCTGTATCCCAAATACGTTTTGCAGCACGAACATCACCACACCGAGCAGCACTAACACCGCCAGGTTGGTAGCAAGAAAAAGTACGATCCGCATCATGGCGCTGTTCTCCGGGGTCACTGAAACGCCGTCACACATCGGCGGCCTGTCGGTCATCATGGGGTGCAAGCGGCGCGAATCAAGCCAGAAACTGAAGGGTAATTCAGACTCATGACAGTCAACGCCATAGCGTCACCGTTACTGACCGGCCCTGCCTACTTGTTGGAGGGCTTCCGGCGGTTGCCCGTGCCCGGCTTGCGTCGTTACGTGTTCATGCCGGTGCTGGGAAATGTACTGGTGATCTTGTTGGCAGCAGTCGCCTTGTTTTTTGGTCTGGACTGGTTGCTGGACAAGTGGCTGCCTGACAAATTCGATTGGGTGCGCTATCTGGTGTTTCCCTTGGTAGCGGCAGCATTGCTCGTCGTTTCCATGCTGGGCTTTACCTTGCTCGCGGCCCTGCTGCTGTCGCCGTTTCTTGGCCGCCTCGCTGCTGAGGTAGAAAAATTGGATGGCGTGACTCCACCTGACCTTCCACCGGCAGGCTGGTGGAACGGACTACGGGCCGACATGGCGCTGGAACTGCGTCGGCTCGCCTACATCGCAACCTGTTTGCTGGGCGTGTTGTTGCTGGGTCTGACTCCGCTGCTCAACTTGCTGGCAGCGCCGGTTGGCGTATTGGTGAGTAGCTGGTTGTTGGCGGTGGAATACGCCGGCAATCCGCTCGGCAATCACAAGCAAAGCTTGCGCGATCAATTGAACTTGTTGCGCAGCGCGCGCTGGAAAGTGGTTGGCTTCGGCGTCGCCTCGTTCGCCTGCTCGCTGGTGCCGGTGGTCAATTTTGTGGTGGTCCCGGCATCGGTGATCGGCATGACTTTATTGTGTCGTGACCTCCGAGCCCGTGCTGCCGTGAATTGAGTTCGATGGCAGCCTATCGGGGCCGTTTCGCACCCTCGCCAACCGGGCCCTTGCACTTCGGTTCACTGGTGGCCGCACTCGGCAGTTGGTTGGATGCGCGTTATCACCAAGGCACATGGCTGGTTCGTATCGAGGACATCGACCCACCGCGCGAGCGCGCAGGTGCTGCCGACGCCCAACTTCGGACGCTTGCCGCCTTGGGCTTGCATGCAGATGAACCCGTGCTTCGCCAGAGCACGCGGGGAGCGGCATACGAAGTCGCCTTGAACGCACTGCGAGCCAGCGAACAAGTCTTCGCATGCCGATGCAGCCGCAGCGACCTCGCACCCAATTCAGGCTTGCATCTGGCCTGTGTGACCAGACCCAGTGGCACGCAAGCCGCGCTGCGTTTTCGTCCGCTCGCATCGGTGGTCAGCTTTGCAGATCGCCTGCACGGCAAGCAAACCCAAGCGGTGCCGGACACTATCGGTGATGTCGTGTTGCGGCGTGCAGATGGGCTGCACGCCTACCAGCTTGCGGTGGTCGTCGACGATGCCGCGCAAGGCATCACCGATGTGGTGCGTGGCGCTGATTTGTTGGCCTCCACCACCCCGCAGATCGCACTTCAGCAAGCCTTGCATCTGCCCACACCTCGCTATCTGCATTTGCCCGTGGTGCTCGATAACCAAGGGCGAAAGCTAAGCAAATCGTTGACCGCCTGTCCTATCGATGACCAGCAGCCACTCACCGCGCTGCGCGCCGCGTGGCGCTTTCTGTTTCCCGATGTTTCCACCCCCGTCGGCAACACCCCCACCGAATGGCTGCGGCAGGCAGTCGACGCCTATTGTCCTGGTGCATTGGATCGCCGCAATCGGCCGGTATCCAGCTGATGGTTGGCGCAGCAACTGTCAGCAGCCGGTAGAACTCGCTGTGTAGAACTCGCTGTGTAGAATCTGCGAAGGTGCCCCGCCTAAGAGGGCACCCAACCAGGGAGGAGCTCCACATGACAACTGCACGCACCGTGCTGGTGACGGGCGGTACCGGCGGCATTGGTACGGCCATCTGCAAACGCTTGGCAACACTGGGGCATCGCGTCGCCACCAATTATCGAAACGAAGCCAAAGCCCGCGAGTGGCAGGCTGAATTGAAGGCGCAAGGCTTCGATATTGCATTGGCCAAAGGCGATGTCGGCAGCGCCGACGAAGCCGCAGCCATGATCGCCGAGGTGGTCGCGCAACTCGGACCGGTCGAAGTGCTGATCAACAACGCCGGCATCACCCGCGACGGCACCTTCCATCGCATGAAGGCCGAACAATGGGGCGACGTGATCAACACCAACCTCAATTCCTGCTTCAACGTTACCCGTCCAGTGATCGACGGCATGCGTGATCGCAAATGGGGCCGCATCATTCAGATCAGTTCAATCAATGGACTCAAAGGCCAATACGGTCAGGCCAACTACGCCGCTGCGAAAGCCGGCATGCACGGCTTCACCATCTCATTGGCGCGTGAAAACGCCAAACTCGGCGTCACCGTCAACACCGTTTCGCCGGGATATGTGGCCACCGATATGGTGATGGCCGTCCCTGAAGAAGTCCGCGCCAAAATCGTCGCCGAAATCCCCACTGGCCGTCTAGGCACCCCCGAAGAAATCGCCCACGCAGTGGCGTTCTTGGTATCCGAGGAATCCGGTTGGATCACCGGATCCAACTTGGATATCAATGGTGGGCAGCATATGGGGTGGTGAGGGGGTCGCTTTGATTTGATGATTGGGGTTGCCGGGCGGACGGGGTCGTCCGTTCCGGGGTGCCGGTTTTCGTCATTCTGGTGAAGGCCGGAATCCGGTTTTTCAGGCTTCACTCGCCGTTAGTTGGCTTGCTGCACGGTTTCGGCCGTTCCGGGGCTTCGCCCCGGCCTTTGCTGCGCTTGGTCAGCGGCGGCCGAGTCACTTTATCTTTGCTTCTTATCTTTGCTTCGCCGTTGACCCACTCGCTTGAGCGGATAGATCTGCTCCTACAGGGTCAGGGCGCGTCCACCCATCGGGACCGATGCGCGCAGCACCGCCCAGCGACCGTCGCCCTTGAGATCGGCCCAATCGACGAGAACCTAGGGCCGTGCGCCGCGAGGCAGCAACCAGTAGGGTTTTGGCCGGACGACTGCTGCAAGAGGCTGAACGGTAGAGAGAAAAAGTGGGGAGAGCTCAGCTCTCGACCCGCCGAACATGTCTCGCGGCGATATGAATCGCGGACCAAGGCACCTAGGCCCGCCGTCTTGCCGCGGCGTACTTCCCGACCACGCTCGGAACGGCTTGCGCACCCGCGCGCACAACCCCATGTCTATGGGCACTCCCAGCTGTGCCCACCATGACCCCGCTCTCAATCCTCGACCTCGCCCCGGTGACGCTCGGCAGCACGCCGGCGCAAACCTTCGCCAATGCGCTAGACCTCGCGCGCGCCGGCGAGCGGCTGGGCTATCGGCGCTATTGGCTGGCCGAGCACCACAACATGCCGGGTATCGCCAGTGCGGCGACGGCGGTGCTGATCGGCCATATCGCGGGTGGCACGTCGACCATTCGGGTGGGCGCGGGCGGCATCATGCTGCCCAATCATTCGCCACTGCAGGCGGCCGAAGCCTTCGGCACGTTGGGCAGTCTGTATCCGGGCCGCATTGATTTAGGCCTGGGCCGCGCGCCGGGCACCGATCCAGCGGCGGCGCAGGCGCTGCGGCGCTACTACGCCAACGCCGAGGAATTCCCGGCCGATGTAGTCGAGCTGTTGCGCTATTTCGACCCGGTGCAGCCAGGACAGACCGTGCAGGCTGTGCCGGGCGCGGGAGTCGAGGTTGAAGCGTGGATCCTGGGCTCAAGTCTGTTCGGTGCAAGACTGGCGGCGGCGCTGGGCCTGCCTTATGCCTTCGCCTCGCACTTCGCACCCGATGCGCTAGACCAAGCTTTGGCGGTTTATCACCGCGAATTCAAACCCTCGAAGCGCTTGGCGCAACCGCACACCATGCTCGCGTTGAACGTGGTGGCTGCCGACACCGACGCAGAAGCAGCGTGTCTGTTCACTACCCAACAGCAGGCCTTTGTTAACTTGCGCCGCGGCCGGCCGGGCCTGGTGCCGCCGCCGCTGGCGAGTGCCGCCGCTATCAACGACTACTGCACGCCAGCCGAGAAACACATGCTCGAAAGCACCCTGGCCTGCCGTGCAGTGGGCGCTCCGGCCACGGTACGCGCAGCCATGCAGGCCTTCGTCGCGCGCCATCGCCCCGACGAACTCATCCTCACCAGCAACATTTTCGACCACGCCAAGCGCGTGCGTTGCTTCGAACTGACTATGGACGCTTGGACCTCGTGAGCACGCCCAAACTCTTCGAACCGCTGACCATCGGCTCGCTACAGCTTGCCAACCGCATCGTCATCGCGCCGATGTGCCAGTACTCGGCGGTGGCTGGGCAGATGACCGATTGGCATCTGATCCATCTCGGCCAATTGGCGATGTCGGGTGCGGCCCTGCTCACCATCGAAGCCACCGCCGTACTTCCCGAGGGCCGCATTTCCTATGCCGACGTCGGGTTGTGGGACGACGTCACCGAAGCGGCGATGGACACTGTGCTCACCGGCATCCGTCGCTGGTCGGCGATGCCGATCGCGATCCAACTGGCGCATGCCGGGCGCAAGGCGTCCACTGACTTGCCATGGCAAGGCGGCCGACAAATCGCACCCGATCACGGCAACGGCTGGCAGACCGTTGCGGCCTCGGCACTGCCGTTCAACGCCAGCGACCATGCGCCCGTCGCGCTCGATCGCAAGGGCATGGACGACGTGCGCGACGCCTTCGCGCAAGCCGCGCGACGCTCCGCGCGGCTGGGCATTGACGCGGTCCAGATCCACGCCGCCCACGGCTATCTGCTACATCAATTCCTATCGCCGCTGTCCAACCAGCGCGACGACGAGTACGGCGGCTCGCTGGAGAACCGCATGCGCTTCCCGCTGGAAGTGTTTGACGCGGTGCGCGCCGCCTTCCCCGCCGAGCGCCCGGTCAGCGTGCGCCTGTCGGGCACCGATTGGTTGCAAGGCGGCTGGGACATCGAACAGACGGTGACGTTTTCGCAAGCGCTCGCAGCGCGCGGCTGCAGCACCATCCACGTGTCCAGTGGCGGCCTGCATCCCGCGCAGTCCATTCCAGTCGGTCCGGGCTACCAAGTGCCGCTGGCGCGCGCGGTGAAACAACGCGTCGATATCCCGGTGGTGGCGGTCGGCATGATCACCGACTTCGACCACGCCGAAGCCATCGTCGCCACCGGCGACGCCGACCTCATCGCCATCGCACGCGGCATCTTGTACGACCCACGTTGGCCTTGGCACGCCGCCGCGCACTTAGGTGCCAGCGTTGCCGCCCCGCCACAGTACCTGCGCTCGCAGCCGCGGCTGTTTCCGAACTTGCTGGTGCGCGGCGGAGGCAAGGAACTGTAGTAGCGCCACAACTCATGCGGCCGACGCGAGAATGGCCCAGGGTGTCAACGCAAGCCAGACCTGACCGGGCAGGTCTTGCGTTGACATCACAACCCTAAACAATTTGAGACATTCGCGGGCTCATCCAAGGGGATAGCGCGAAGCGGCCATTGGCGGTCGGGATCTACCCACTGAAGCTCCAGGGCCAGGTTTACTGAGCAAAATGGCCTCAAGACAAGGCGGTGCGGTTTGACGTGCTGACTTAGCCAAACACCCGTCAAAACTCGCCTGGGTTCGGGGTGTGTGCGCAATGCCGCGCCTAGCCTACGGGATCTCTGAAGAACGCCGTGGCGAGGCAAACGGCCAGCGTAGTTGCGCCAGGTAGCGTGTCGGAAAGTGCGTGTCTTGCAGACCGACGTCGCGCGCGCCGAGCAGTGAGCGGGGATCACGGTAGGTGCCGAATAGATGATCCCAGCACAGCCAGAATTCGCCGAAATTCACCTGCGCGTCCTCAAACTCGCGCTTGTGATGCCAGCGGTGGCTCTCGGCCACGCCCAGCACTGCGCGCAGCGGACCGAGCGAGTAGTCGAGATTCGCGTGCTGAAACGCCAGATGGACGCTGAGCAGCGCCAGCCAGGTGCTGATGATGAGCGGCGGAGCACCGAGGCCCACCGCAACGAGCAAACCCGGTGCGGCGAGCACGACCGCGCTTAAGGGGTGACGGCGCTCGCCATTCATCCAGTACAGGCGTAGCGCGCTGTGGTGAGCCGCGTGCAACCGCCATAACCATCCCACGTGATGACTGAGCCGATGCATGGTGTACAGACCTAGATCGAGAATCGCCCCGGCAAGCAATACCTGCGCCCAGGCCGGCCATGTTTTTGGCCACACTGATTCGTGCGGAAACACTTCGCATCCGGCATGCAGCACATAGGCGGTTCCGGAGAGCAGCGCGAAGTTGACCAGCACGTGGATGAGGTCGGTGAGCGTGTCGTTGTGATCGCTCAGCCACTCACGGTGATGGGGCTGTACGCGTTCGAGCAGTGCCACCAGCGCAATGGCGATCAGCGCGATCACAGCGAATGCTGGCCAGGGCGCGGCGCCGCGCGTCGCCAGTGTCATGAGTGCCCATGCGGCACTTCCGAAAATGAGTGGATAAGACCCGTAGCGGATGAACCTGGTGACCATCGAAAGCTCCAGTGGATGCGAGGTCTCAGTGTGTCGTCGGCGTCCGAAAGTGACTTGAACGTATTGGCTAAATGCGAGATCAGCAACCGCGCAGGCTGGCGAGAATATCCCGCGGCGCGATGCCGAAATGTCGTTGCATGGTGCGAGTCAGGTGCGCGGCATCGGCGAAGCCAGCGCGGTGTGCCGCGTGGGTCAGCGGATCGCCCTCCGCCGCGAAGGCCAATGC
>JANNWF010000503.1:0-2061 GCA_031408455.1 Pseudoxanthomonas sp.
CCGGCTCGCCGTCCAAATACTCGGTGGCAGTGAATCGGCGCAAGCCCAGGGCACGCCCGTCCAGGTCCGACAGTGCCAATTCCAGCAGCGGCCAAGCTTGCCGCCATGGGCCGGGATTACGAATAGTGGCGGTGACCAAGAGCGCATCCGGCACGGACGGGTGCGGGCCAATCTCGCGTGCCAACAGTTGTAAGCGTTGCGGTTCGTGCCAGGGCGGTAAGTCGCAGCGCAGGTGCGCACAGGCCCTCTCTAGCCAAGGCCGCCAGCGCGCGTCGGCGGCAAGTTCAGCTCGCTGTGCCATCACGATCTGAACAAACAACATGCCAGCCAACACCAGCGCACTCGCTGCCCAACCCAACCACGCACGCGATGGCGGCGCGTGAGCTTCGACAAATCCGGGTGCGCGCGCCGCGACGTTTGGCGTCAACCGAAACAAGTCGCCTTGTTCGGGCCCCGGTTCACTGTCCAGTCGCGGCGCGAGGCCCGAAGCTACAAAGGGCCGATGGCTGTAATCGTCGGTCTCACGCAGCCGATCCAGAG
This sequence comes from Pseudoxanthomonas sp., assembly GCA_031408455.1. Taxonomy (GTDB): domain Bacteria; phylum Pseudomonadota; class Gammaproteobacteria; order Xanthomonadales; family Xanthomonadaceae; genus JANNWF01. The sequence goes on from JANNWF010000503.1 coordinate 541, forward strand.
CGTCGAATTCGCGTTCGCATTGGCCGCAGACGATGCGCCCACGCCCCTCGGCTAACAACCTCGGCGGCAGCGGGTAGACGGTCTCGCAGTAGGCGCATTGAGTGAACACGCACTTATTGTGTCCGACGCACGCCCTCAATGCGCAGCCAATCTTCCTTCACGCTGACCTGCAGGTGCTCGAACCATGGTGCGTAGCGGGTTAACAAAGCCGGCTCTTGGCCGAGCAGGATTCCTGACAGCGCGATCCGTCCGCCGGGAGCCACGTGAGCGGCCAATTGCGGCGCCAAGGCATCGAGCGCCGAGGCCAAAATATTGGCGACCACGACCGCAAACTGTGCCGCGGGTGCATCGGCGGGAGCGAACACGTCGATGGATGCAGCGAGGCCATTGCGTTCGGCGTTGTCGCGGGTAGCGATGAGTGCCTGCGGGTCGTTGTCGATGGCAACCACACCGCTTGCGCCAAGCTTCAATGCTGCCAGCGCTAAAATGCCCGAGCCGCAGCCAAAATCGAGGACTTGCACATCGTGCAGGTCGAGTCCATCCAGCCACTCCAAGCAAAGCGCGGTGGTGGGATGCGTACCTGAGCCAAATGCGAGGCCCGGATCCAGCCGCAGTACCGCGGCATCGGCGACCTCGGCGGCTGCAGGCAAGTCGCGGTTCCATGGCACGATCCACGTGCGACGACCGAACTGCAGCGGTTCGTATTGATCCATCCACGCCCGTTCCCAGTCCTGATCAGCGACTTCGCAGATTTCCGCTGACGCGGTATCAATGGCTGAGTCCAGCGCCTCCAGCGCATGCAACAAGGCATTGGCGTTGCTGCCAGCGGCAAACAGCGCGATCAAGTGCATGTCCGCCCACAGCGGCTGCTCACCGACGCCGGGCTCAAAGATCGCCTGCTCATCCGCCGCGTCGGCATTGGCGTCGCGCAAAGTGATCGCCAAGGCGCCGAGTTCTTCCAGCGCGTGTTCAACCCGCGGCTGATCGGCTTCAGCGCAACGCAGGGTGAGTTGGAGGAAGGGCATGGGTCGGTCGCCTCACATCAGTCCGATCGCTGCATCCTTCTGCTCGCGCAGGCGCTTTTCCAGATAGTGGATATTCATGCCGCCCATCGCAAAGCCACTGTCGGCCAAGATCCGTTGCTGTAGCGGCAAGTTGGTCTTGATGCCGTCCACCACCATCTCGCCAAGCGCCACGCGCATGCGGGCGATGGCTTGCTCGCGATCCGCACCGTGCACGATGAGTTTGCCGATCATCGAATCATAGTTGGGCGGCACCCGGTAGCCTTCGTAGATGTGGCTGTCGACGCGCACCCCGGGGCCTCCGGGCGCGTGGAAATGATTGATCAAGCCGGGGCAGGGCATGAAAGTGTCGGGATCTTCAGCGTTGATTCGGCACTCGATGGCGTGGCCGCGCAGCACCACGTCGGACTGTTTGATGGAAAGTCGCTGGCCAGCGGCGATTTTCAGCTGCTCGCGGACCAGATCGATGCCGGTCACCATTTCAGTCACCGGGTGTTCG
>JANNWF010000504.1:0-2057 GCA_031408455.1 Pseudoxanthomonas sp.
GGGAAGATGTGGGGAGAGCTCAGGTCTTGACCCGCCGTTTCGCACGGCCCGCCGTGTTGAGCTCTGCGACGTAGGTTCGGCGGGTCAAGACCCGCCCTACTCGCTAGACAACATTGCCCCACTCGCCAGCCTCGCCACCTCACGTACACCTGCCGGCGACAAGCTCGCGCATGCAGCTGCCAAGCGCTGACCCGATGCGCCCGTCGTCACCGCGTGTAGCTGCAATGGGCAGGCGCGCCAAAGCGGCGATCCGATCCCGCGTGCCACTGCTTGCTTAGGTGCGATGCGCAAACCGCGATGTGGCAGCCAATCGGTACGTGCTGGCATCGCGGCGATGAGTTGCTCCCAACGCAGGAAGTCCGTCTCCGGCAGTAAACACAGTTGCCAACACGGTCCACCGGTTGCGTCGAAAAACAATAGCGACTCGCGTGGTCCGTCGGAGTCGATGCCGGCGCAATAGGCACTGCGTGAGGCCAACTGCCAACCACGCAACGGATTGTCGTCCACGGCCGGATACACGCACAGCACGGGGCCGAGCTGAGCCAGTGCCTGCGGTGTGCAGACCGAGGTCACGCAGCAGCCGCACTCGTTGTTTGGGTGGGTTTGACCGTGAGTGACGACGGGGAGTCGAAGCGGCGCTGGGTTGATTGGGCGCGCTGCAGTCGTCGAATAGTTGGCTGGCCGCATGGCAACCTCCGCTGGGGTTGCCTAGATGATAATGATTATCACCTGCGTTTCAAGTGCGGCGGCAAACGGGGTTGTCGCGGGAGCGCAGCTGCAGCGGAAGCATTCCCAGCCAACCGCAGCGGAGCAAGCTCCGCTCTACCAGAGCAGATGGAAGCCGCAATCACTTTGGCAGAGCCGACCGAGCGAAGCGATGGCAAACGCGCGCAGCGCGCGAACTTGCTCGGCTGCTTTGACTTGAGTCAGAGAATCAGCCTCACGCAAACGGATCGCGAAGCATGATTGTCGCCACCCGATCCGGGCCGGTCGAAACCATCGCCAGCGGACAGCCCGACAACTCTTCCAATGCGCGCAAGTAAGCACGCGCGGCGGGCGGCAGCTTGTCCCATTCGGTGATGCCGGCGGTGGTCTCGGTCCAACCAGGAAACTCAAGGTAAACCGGCTCGCACTCGTCCCAGCCTTGCGCGTCCAGCGGCGCGTATTCGCTTTGTTTGCCGTGATATTTGTAGGCGATGCACATCTTCAACGACGGCATGCCATCCAAAATGTCGAGCTTGGTGATGCACAGGCCGTTGATGCCATTGATCGCGACGGCGCGTTTCAGCGCGACCAGATCGATCCAACCACAACGTCGCGGCCGCCCGGTGGTGGCACCAAACTCGGCACCGCGTTTGCGGATGCCTTCGCCGATGTCGTCATGCAATTCTGTCGGAAACGGACCACCGCCGACGCGCGTGGCATACGCCTTGGCGATGCCAAGCACGTAGTCGATCGAATCCGCGCCGACGCCAGTACCCGCCAGTGCGCCACCAATCGTGGTGTTGCTGGAGGTCACGTACGGATAGGTGCCGTGATCGATGTCGAGCAAGGCACCCTGCGCTCCCTCGAACATCACGCGCTTGCCTTGCTTGCGCAGCTCATGCAGCAGGCCGGCGACGTCAGCTTTCATCGGCTCGACGTACTCGCCAAAGGCTAGCGCTTCATCGAACGTCTTCTGATAGTCGATGGCCGCCACACCCAAATATTGGGTCAGCACGAAGTTGTGATAGTCGAGCGCAGTGCGCAGCTTTTCACCGAGTTCGACCGGATATTTCAGATCGGCCACGCGAATACCGCGGCGGGCGACCTTGTCTTCATACGCCGGCCCAATGCCGCGGCCAGTGGTGCCGATCGCCTTGCCGCCAGCCTTCTTCTCTCGCGCCTGATCCAAGGCGATGTGGTACGGCATGATCAAGGGCGTCGCCGGGCTGATCTTGAGGCGCGAGCGCACATCGACGCCGGTGGCTTCCAGCTCTTCGATTTCTTTCTTTAGCGCCGCAGGGCTCAAGACCACGCCATTGCCGATCAGACACAGCGCATCGGGCCGCAGGATG
>JANNWF010000505.1:0-9972 GCA_031408455.1 Pseudoxanthomonas sp.
GGTGGCATGAAAACGCAGTCGCCGCTCGGCCTCTCGGTGGCGGGTGATGTCCAGAATCATGCCGGTCAGGTGACCAACACCATCGATTTCAATCGGCGAGCAACTCACACGCACCCAGAACCGGCTGCCGTCCTTACGCAAATAGCAACTTTCGAACTCAGCCGGAAGCGGCTCGCCGCCGCGCAGCATGGCCATCCGCTGTTCAGATTGAGCAAGCTGTTCCGGCGCAACCAATTGGCGGAAAGTCATGTCGAGCAACGTCTGCTCGTCGTAACCAAACATCGACGCCAATGCGTGGTTGACGTACACGTAATGCTCGCCGGAAGTGATGAAAACTCCGACTTGGCTATGTTCGACCAAAGTTCGGTAGCGCGTTTCTGAGCGCGCCAGCGCCTCGCTCAAATCGCGTTGATGGGTGACGTCGACCACCGATCCGGCGAACTCAAGCGCAGCGCCATCTGCTGAACTGATCACACTGGCATTGACGCTAGCCAATAGGCGTTCGCCATTGCGTGTTTTCAGCAGCACTTCGCGGTCTCGAATCACGCCATTGCGTGCGAGTTCGGCAAGTACATCGTTGCGTTGCGCTGCATCCTGATAGATGGAAGCCATCGTCGGCAGGCTCTCGCGCATACGCTCGAATTCGGAGTACCCAAGCATGCCGAGCAATCCCGGATTCACCTCAAGAATGCGGCCATCCGCGTGGGTCTTGAATAGGCCGATTGGCGAGCCCTCGAACAATTCTCGGTAGCAACGCTCAGCTGCTTGCAAGGCTTGCTGTTGCTTGTGCTCCTCGGTGACATCGCGCATCAAACCCGTTGAGGCGATGGCGCCGTCGAACATCACCGCATCGGCGTGGACGGCGACAGTGACATAGTGACCAGCACGGTGCCGCATACGTATCTCGTAGCGGTGAGGGTCAACAGAGCCATGCTCGCGCGCACGCCGGCGTTCGGCTTGATCCGCAATGTCGTCTGGATGCACCAGCTCAATGTACGGTCGGCTGGTCAGCTCGTGCCTCGTGCAGCCGAAAATGTCGGCCATCGCTTGATTGCAAAAGCGGATGACTCCGGCTTGGGTCAAGAACACACCATCACTACAACTATCCACCAGCACCTTGTAAAGTGCTTCGGACTGCTTCAGCGCCGCCTCCGCCACCAGCGCCTCGGTAATATCAACCACCGAACCTTCGTGCAAAGCAACACGCCCACGCTCATCCCGCACCGCGCGGCAGTTCTCGCTTATCCATATGACCGCACCATCGCGACGCCGAATTTGGCTGCGCTGCTGACTGTATGAGCCGTTGGCCTCGATTTGCGCCCGCAGTGCTTCACGTCGACCGGGCTGCAGATACAACGCCGATGCCTCGCCGACGGGTAGCTTGAGCATTGCTTCCGGCGATTCGAAGCCGAGCAATCGTGCCATCGCCGGATTGGCATCAATGAAGCCGCCGTCGGGAAGACTTCGATAAAGACCTTCAGCGGCGGCTAGAAACAGCGCTTGATAGCCCTGCCTCGTTGCAGTCCATGGGGCGGGCGTCGCCTCATCGACAGTCCGGATGCAGCAAAAATAGTAGCCCTCATCCAAGTGCTCAAAGGGTTCGCAGGTCAACCTGCCGCTATCGATGCGTCCACTACGACTGGCAATTCGCACCGGCATGTCGACGACCGGATCACCCGATTGCAAACGCGACCAAATGAGCGCACGGACCTCGATGTCCGGCCACAATCCGATATCGATCGGACGCGACCCCAGCACATCGCTACGGGCATGCCCCAGCCGTTGTTCGAACGCTGGATTGACGTCGACGAGCTCGCCAGTAATGGCACGAACCACCGCGACCAAGGTCGACGAATGTTTAAACGCTGAGGCAAATTGCATGCGCCTGTCGCAAACCTCCGTGGCGCGTGGAGCAGACTTGGAAGTCTGCGCGGACTGTGTCAGCAGACCTTTATCGCCGCACGCTTAGCGCGGCGCGTAAACCAACAGCGCAGCGAGTCCTGCACCAATCGCGGCGGCGACTAAAATCAGCCAGCCGTAAGAGAAGCGCGAGGTTTGATCGCCTTCGTCACCGTCGTCTGCCGGAGCTGTGCTGCCTGACTTCACGGGCCGAGGCGTCGCTCGCGCGGCGGGTTTCGCACTGGCATCGCTGGCGTCGCTCGCGCGCACCGCTTGCAATGTCTGCGTACTTCCCGCTGCCATTCCGGGCACGATCGCCGCCGGTGCACTGCCGCGCGGCGGCAATCCTGGCGCTTCCAACACAAAGCGATGGCCGTCGAACGCGATCTGGTCACCCGGATGCAATACCGCGTCGCGCACCGCGACGCCGTTGACCACACTGCCTTCTGCCGAGCCAATGCTGCGCAACAATACGCGCTCGCCGTAGATTTCGAGTGTCGCGTGATGCTCTGCCAAGTCGGGGTCATCGAGATGCACTTCGAGCCCGCTACCACGCCCAATTCTCAAGGGGTCACAGAGGTTCATGCTGCGCCCGGAATAACTGCCGCTGACGCCGCGAAGCACCACGCGCGATGCACCGGTGCGCTGCGCAGCGTCAGTCAGCGGGCGGCTATCCGCCGGCACCTTCGACTCAATCACAGCATCGCGGTCAGGCTTGACCAACAGCTGCAGGCGCTCAAGGCTGACGACATCCCCCAGCCGCAAAAATGACAGCTCGCGGACGGGCCGTGCATTGACGTGCACGTTGGCGGCAGGGTCAAGCACGTTCAGCAAGATGCCGCGCTGGACATCCACACGGAAACTTGCGTGCCTAGCAGCCAGTCCGACCCCGGGAATCAGCACACGGTTTCCGGGTGCGCCGCCCACAGTCAGTTCGCCATCTTCCAGCAGCACGTCCGGGTGCTCGCCATTGGGAAAACTCAAGCGCATTCGAACACCCCCTCCCACTCCTGCGCGGACTCTAGCACCGGGCAATACAAAACGTGAAGCACGACATAAAAATGGGGCTTCGAAGAATAGGTCCCGGCGGTACACAATGCCCGCGCACCCTCTTCGATCGGAGACCTGCGTCATGCCTAGAATCGAGATTCGGCGTCAACATAAAAAGCCCCTCAAGGACGCCAGGCTGGCGGTCGAGAGGGTCGCTGAAAAAATCGCAGAGCGATTTGCTATCGAGTACAACTGGCAAGGCAATACGTTGCATTTTGAGCGCAGCGGGGTCGATGGAAACATTGCGCTAAGCAAAGGCGAAGTGTGCGTTATCGCCAATCTCAGTTTTTTTCTGGGCGCTCTGAAAGGCCCAATTGAGCGCGAAATTGATCGTCAGATCGAGCAAGAGTTTGCTTAAGCAAGTGATCGCGGCCCGCTTCAGCGTGCTCGAAACGGATCCGGGTCGCCGGCAAATAATTTCTCCGAAACACTCAGTTCGCGCGCAGCAATTTCATTCACGAAAGGCCCCGAACCGCCCAATGCGCGAAATGCTTCGAATCCGCGCTCGAGGAAACTTTGCAATTCGGCCAATCCCGCCGCACGCGCCGGCATCCGCGACATCCGCAACAGATGGCCAATGAGAGGCTTGGAAACCGTTCGATCCAAACTTTCACCGACGCGCGTAATCAGTCCTACCTGGTGACGGCGCAAGCGGCGCAAGCCGGCTGCCCGATAGGCCTGTGAATAGCGAGGCAGCTCAATGATTGGGCTATCTCCGGATTTGACCAGGGCTTTGGTCACTCGCAAGTCGAATGCATGGCTCAACGCTGACAACTCGATGGCATCGGCTGCGGCGGCCAGCAGCTTCTCAGGCAGCACCCGGCGCATGATCGGCAGCACCCGCTCGATGTTCTGATCGCGCACGCTGACGTCAAAGTCGCCATATAGATCCGTTAGGAAAAACTCGGCGGCCGGGCGCTCGCGTGGCGATGCGAGAAAATCCGCAAAACTGATGCGCAGTCGCTTTGCCTGAAAGCGCTGCAGCGCAAGCAGAACGGGGTGCACGTTCATCGGCTCGCGCTCTGGATCGCGATAACGGCGGTTGGCGGCCAACAGGTTGATCAGGCGGCGATCGAGAACAGGATGACTCATGAGACCCACGGCTGGAATCGAGCCTCGCAGTTTGCCATGCAGGTGATCTCAGCTTGTCAACGATTGTCCACAGGCGCGGTCCACAGCAGATTGCGACCTCGGTCCGGTTGCCGTGGTCGAACCGGCGGCTACAATCAGGGGTCGACTCTCGCGGAATGATCGAATGCTTTCTCTGCAGCCCGCTACCCGTCTCAAACCAAGCACCGCAAGAGTGGGTGTCGCGCTTGCCGGCGGTGGGCCAGTCGGCGGCATGTACGAGCTCGGCGCGCTGCGCGCACTTGATGAAGCCATCGAAGGTCTCGACCTGACCAACCTGTCGGTATACGTCGGCGTCAGCTCAGGCGCGTTTATCGCAGCGGCACTGGCTAACCGGATGAGCACCGCTGATATCACCCGAATTTTTGTCACCGAGAGCGCGCACGACGTCACTTTTCGCCCCGAAAAGTTTTTGCGCCCGGCGTTTCATGAGTTCGCCCTGCGATTGGCATCGGTACCGCGTGTGCTGCTCGGCTGGTGGCGCGACGTGTTGTTGGATCCTGCCGCCGCGACCGCCAATGACGCGATCAACCGTCTCGGCGCACTGATTCCAACCGGCCTGTTTGATAACGAAGAAATTGGTCGTTTCCTGTCCGCCGCGTTCGGCGTGCATGGCCGAACCAACGACTTTCGTGAGCTGCGCCGCAAGCTTTACGTCGTCGCGGTTGACCTCGATAGTGGGGAGACGATTTGTTTTGGCGACCGCGGCTGGGATGACGTGCCTATTTCGCGGGCCATTCAAGCCAGCGCTGCCCTGCCCGGTCTGTATCCGCCGGTGACGATTCGCAACCGCCAGTTTGTCGATGGTGCGCTAAGGCGGACCATGCATGCCTCGGTGGCGCTGGAGCAGGACATCGACCTGCTCATCGGCATTAACCCGCTGGTGCCGTTCGACGCCACCCAAGCGCGGGCGGCAGGTCGGCCACCGGCAAGTCTTGTCGAAGGCGGATTGCCAGCGGTGCTTTCGCAGACATTCCGCACCTTGCTGCAATCCCGCATGCAGGTCGGCATCGCCAAGTACGCGCAGCAGTACGACGATGTCGACAAGCTGTATCTGGAGCCCGACGCCAACGACGCAGAGATGTTCTTCACCAGCGCGTTTAGCTACAAAGCACGCAAGAACGTCTGCGATCACGCTTACCGCGCCACCCTCAATGACTTACGTTCGCGCAGTGACACCCTGGCGCCGCTGCTCGCCCGTCACGGCCTACGATTACGCGAGGAAGTCATCGGCGACGCTAGCCGCACCATGTTGGACGGTATGACGCCGGAGCGGCGGCGCGCCAGCAACACGTCAGCGCGCTTGCGGCGCGCCTTGGACGACGTCGATAGCTTGGTGCGGCAGCGCAAACAGCAGTCATTGCGGCGGCGCCGACGCTAAGCGGGAGACTGCTTCGAACTCGCGGGGGTTCGGGTTCAGCGCTTTGCTCCCTCCCCGATGTTCGGGGAGGGTTGGGGAGGGGTAAGGAAGTACGTTGCTCCACTGACCGTCATGGCGACCCAAAATTTCATTAGTCGGGGTGCTAGGTCGCCATGATTGTCAGTGGTGATGGCCGCCAGGTGCATGGGCGTGGCCATGCTGCAGTTCTTCTTCACTAGCAGCGCGGACTTCAATGATCTCGACCGAGAACAGCAAGGTCTTTCCCGCCATCGGGTGATTCATGTCGAGGTCGATCACACTCATCCCGATCTTGACCACCGTGGCCATACGCTGACCCTCTTTGGTCTGCACACGTGTCTGCATGCCGGGTCGCAAACGATCCGCGTTGGGAAGGTACTTCTTCGGCACCCGCTGCGTCAGGTTGGCTTGGTGTTCACCGTAGGCTTCGGCCGGGCTAACCGTGACTTCAAATTGATCTCCCGCCGAACGTCCCAGCATCGCCGCTTCCAGCCCAGCGATGATGCCGCCATGGCCGATCAGAATCGCCAACGCTTCGCCACCAACCGAAGACTCGATCATCGGCTGGCCCGGTTCTGAAACCGTGTAATGAAATTGGACCACGACATCCTTGGCGATCTGCATGGGCACTTCCGAGTAACAAGGGGACGCGGATGCTAGTCGCATTCGCGTGACCTGACCAGTGTTTGCCCAGTTCGCTGCCGGTTTGACAATGGCGCGAGCGAACAGCCAATCTCTCGGCGCGCGCTACCGCGTCCCTCGCGAAGTTCCTCGATGCACGCTGCGCTGCTGATTGCCTGGCGACGCTTGGCCATGCTGGTGCTGATATCGAGCCTGTTTGGCTGTGCCAGCACGGGTCGAGTTGATGCGCCTAACAACGCTGTATCTGCGAACGCGAATGCAGTGTCGATGCACGCCATCGGCTTGGTCGGCACACCGTATCGATATGGTGGCAACACGCCAGCCGGCGGATTCGATTGCAGCGGTCTGATTAGCTACGTGTTCAGGGAGTCCGCGGGCATGGTGCTGCCGCGCTCAACCTCGGACATCGCAAAATTGCGCGGAGTGGATGTTGCGACGCATGCGTTGCGCGTCGGCGACTTGGTGCTTTTCGGCCAGCGAGGAAGCGTCGACCATGTCGGCATCTACGTTGGCGAACATCGGTTCGTCCATGCCCCTTCGTCAGGCGGTACCGTGCGTTTGGACAGTTTGGAAAGTGGCTACTGGCAGCCGCGGCTGCTTGGAGGACGCAGACCTATCAGATAATCCTGCAGGCTTTCGATCTTGCCTGCTTTAATCCGCCGACGGCGTTAGGTGCTAAAGCACTCAGGTTGCGCAGGTTCAAGCAACGGCCGCACGGCAGCAAAACCGCCGCGCGGCAGCAAATCGCGATTAGCGGCGACGGCCGCGAACGCGGACTTCCGATTTCAGACCGACGCGGATCAAATCGCCGCCTTGGGCGCTGCCATCCAACGCGGCAATCGCGGCGCGTGCTTCATGGCCTTCCATTTCTAACTCGGCGAAGCCTTTGCACTCGCCAGAAAACAAATCTTTTGACATCTTTAGGCCACGAACGCGGCCATGCGCCTCAAATAATTCGGTGAGGGCCTTTTCAGTCATTCCGCGCGGCAAGCCACGGATGCTCAAGCTCAGCATGTTGTCGCTCCTTAAAAACGAAAACGCCGGGCGGAACTGGCCCGCCCGGCGTCATAACACCAGTTGGCGCGCTGCTTACAGCGGCTGCACCTGGTCAGCCTGCAGGCCTTTCTGGCCGCGGGTGACAACAAAGCTCACTTTCTGACCTTCCTGCAACGACTTGAAGCCGCTGCCTTGGATGGAACGGAAGTGGACAAACAGGTCTTCGCCCTGCAGAGGGGTGATAAAGCCAAAGCCCTTGGCATCATTGAACCACTTGACGGTTCCGGTCTGACGATCCGACATCTAACTACTCCTGAAACGATTAAAAAGTATCGCGACCACGGAGACCTCCGGGCCGAGTCTGAGATTGCGCAGGAGCAAGCGAGAATCGTCGATGCAGCAGATCGTTGGATCAACCCCACCGGGCCACGATTGATAGTGACCCTGGCAAACACAGCCTGCGGAGGTTACACCAACCGTTTGCTCCGCGCCAACACTTCTGCGAAATACTCATTCAGCTTTGAGACCGGCCTACTCAATCAAGTTGGACCGGTGCTTGCTTTGGCGCACTTTCAGCGCTGTCGGCAAGCAGCACGACGTCGGCGGGAAGTGGTCGATTGTTTAGAAACGCATCGAGGCACGCATTGGTCGCCGCCGTGGCATCAAACGGGGTCCCGTGGCGTGAACCGCTGACGACCGCGAGGCTGGCGCGCAACCGTTGCGACCACATGCGTTTTTCTGCCAGAGGTGTGTAGTCGAACTCACCGGCAATCATCAATGTCGGCGTTCGCAGTGATTCGACGCGTTCTGCCGCACACCATTCAGCAAGGGCTCGCGCCGTAGCCAAGTAGGGGCCAACAGGATTGGCACCGACGACAGTTGCTACGCGCGAGCGCATCGGCGCTTGATGTGGCAACGGAAACAGCCGAGCCGCCACCATTTTGGCGGCGCGTGGCAACCCCAGCGTGCGCACAAGCGCAATCTGCAGGTACAACTCCAGCCACTTTTTCCAGTGGTCGACGCGATAACTCGGCAGGCTATTGATCAACACCAAGCGATTGACTTGCGTCGGCCGCTGCAGCGCCATTTCCAGCGCAACTGCTCCGCCCAAGGAAAAGCCGACGACGTGTGGATTCGATGCGTCGATGGCATCCAACAATTGCCACAAGGCATCAGCCAGCGTAGCTATGCTAATGCCGTTTCGCGGCGCTTCACTTTGCCCGGAGCCGGGCAAGTCCGGCAGGACCAGCCGATAGCCTTCCACCAAGGGCGGCACTTGAAATGCCCAATCGGCGCCGCTCGATCCCAGACCGTGAATCAGGACGACAACTGGTCCTTGACCCAACTCGCGCCAAAACAAACGACGCCCGGCAACAGGATGAAAGGGCATCGAAGCGAACTCCAACCGAGCGGGCGCGCATCCTAACCCAAGCAGCCGATATACCACTGCCGGATCCATCACCGATCGACAGGATGTCGCAGACAGGGTCGACGAGCCATGCGCCGGTCTTGAACTGAGGGCGCGTTGGCCACAGACTCAAGGGGTCAATTGCCAACCTTTTCAGGAGCACAGCAGCTATGTCCGAACTTCGCAGCGCCACCGCCGGCCAAGTGGTCACTGAGCAACTCAATCGCACCGTGCGTCAGGCTTACACCCTGCTCGCCATCGTCATGGCCATCGCCGCCGCTGGCGCTGGAATCGGCCTCTACATGGGCCTGCCGTGGGGCATTGGCATGTGGATCGGCTTTATGGTGGTGTTCATCGGTGGGCCGATGTTGATCAGCGCCAAGCGCGATAGCCAGTCGAGCATCGGTCTGACCATGGCATGGGCTGGCCTCGTTGGCTTTTTGTTGAGCCCGCTGGTCAACGCCTATTTGTCGATGCCCGGTGGATCCAGCATCGTGCTGAACGCGCTGGCGACCACGGCGGTGCTGTTCTTTGCCTTGTCTGCCTATGCGATCACCACCAAGAAAGATTTCAGCTTCATGGCGGGCTTTCTGTTTGTCGGCTTGATCGTGGTGCTGTTGGCCATTGTTGCCAATATCTTCCTGCAGATTCCGGCGTTGTCACTCACCATCTCGGCAGTCGCTGTGTTGCTGATGTGCGGGATGATCCTGTTTGACACCAGCCGCCTGATCAATGGCGGCGAAAGCAATCCGGTGATGATCGTGATTGCCTTGTTCGCCGACATCGTGGTGCTGTTTACTCACCTGCTCAACTTGTTCAGTTTCTTCGGCGGAGACGACTGAGCCGAACCGCAACCGTCAATAGAAAAGGCCCGCATTGCGGGCCTTTTTTGTTCTGAGTGCCGATGCACTCGGTGAGTGCCGTTACTCCAACGTAAACCACTGCACCTCAACCCGACGATTCTGCTCACTGTCCTTACCGGTGGGCTCTTCCCAGCCACGCCCGACTAGCTCGATGCGATCCGGCGCAATACCCGGATGCCGTTGCAGCAGCGCCTCCCGCACGCCCTGTGCGCGCTGCCGTGACAACTCCATGGCCTTCAGCGCCATTTGCCGCACCAAGGCTTCACCGCCCTGCTGGCGGAACTCTTCCACCTTGGTGTCATCGACGTGGCCACGTAGCAAAACGATTGATCCGGGGCTCACTTGCAGGAAGCCTTTGATCGTATCCAGATAGCCAGCGTTTTCGGTGGCTGCCGGATCAAGCTGCGCTGAATTGGGCTGGTAAAAGAAACGAATGTCCTTGCTCAGCAAGGCATCACCTTCCAGCGACACCGCGCCACCAGTACGAATGGGTGCGATCGCCACCGTCTGGCTGGCGAAAGGAGCTTGCGTCGACAGCGCCTTCAAAGGACTGAGATCAACCCAGCGCGCCGGATCGGCGGGGTTTT
>JANNWF010000506.1:0-15339 GCA_031408455.1 Pseudoxanthomonas sp.
GCAACATGGATTCCGGCGCGAACGAAGGCCGGCCTGCCCTGAGCCTGTCGAAGGGCCGGAATGACGAGCGGTAGTGACGAGTCGTAGCGAGGTTACCGCGGCGCGTAGGCGCGCAGAAATAGGTCCACTACTTTGCCGATATGCGCCTCGGCTTGTTTGCGGTTAGGTGCTTCGCAGACACCGATCAGCAGGCGCATGTGGCACAGCCCTTTGACCAGACAAAAGAAATGCCCTGCCGCCTCGCCGGCATCGTCAATCGTGAGCGAACCCGCTGCATTGGCTTGTCGCAGCAGGGCTTCAAACTCGCCCAAAATGCGCTGTGGCCCGGCTTCAAAGAACAACGCGGCCAGCTTGCTGTTGGCTGGTGCTTGCGCGGCCATCATCCGGTACATGGTCACGGTTTCATCGTTGGTGACCAATTCATGGAATGCGCGTGCGATGGTCAGAAGACGGTCGCGAATAGCCATGCTGCCAGCGGCCCACTCAAAGAACGCATGCGGCAGCTGTTCCTCACAGCGCGCTTTCACGGCCTCACGAAACAAGGTGTCCTTGTCACTGAAATGGCTGTACACGGTGAGCTTGGAAACGCCAGCCTCGGCCGCGATCGCGTCCATGCTGACGCCGTCGAGCCCGTGCACGGGAAACAGGCGCTTGGCGGCATCAAGAATGGCCGCGCGCTTTTCCAGATCCTTCGGCCGGCCGGGACCAGCCGCCGGCTTCTTGGCGGTCGCTGAGAAAGTGCTCGGACTCAAGCGCAAAACCCGGTGGCAATCTGCCCGCGCAAATTCAGCGTGTGCAGATTCAGCATATGCAAGCTCAGCTTCGTCAAAGTCAGCATGATTTTATTCGGTCAATTGAAATAGTGGACTACTCAGTTCGATAATATTACTCTACCGACCAGTTCAGATACTACCGCCCGTCAGGCTAGGACCTTGCATGACCCGTCGCCGTGTTGCCTCGTTGTCCGTGATCGCATCTTGGTCGGCGCTGTTTGCGCTCGGCATTCAGCTCACCGGCTGCGGTAACGCCAGCGAAGAGGCGCCGCCAGCACGCCCAGCAATGGTGGTACAGCCGCGTCCAACGGCCGCTGACTTCGTGGTCTTTCCCGGTGAAGTGCGCGCGCAGCACGAGCCCGCCTTGGCCTTTCGCATTGCCGGCAAGATCACCCGCCGCTTGGTCGATGTCGGCGATCAGGTCAAACAAGGCGATTTGCTGGCGGAACTCGATCCCGAAGATGTGCGCCTGCAAGTGCAGTCGGCGCGAGCGCAACTCACCGCCGCGCAAGCCGACCTCGACCTTGCCAAAAACGAGCTGGATCGGCACCGCGCCCTGCTCGAACGCAAGCTGATCAGCACGTCCCTGTTTGAGACCCGCGAGACCCAATTCCGCGCCGCCCAAGCGCGTGCCGCACAGATCAAAGCGCAGCTCGACGTCGCTCACAATCAAGCAGGCTATGCGCAGTTGCGCGCCAGTGACACCGGCGTCGTAGCGCAGCGACTGGCGGAAACCGGGCAAGTGGTCGCCGCCGGTCAAACCGTGTTTGTGCTGGCGGCCGAGGGTGATCGCGAAGTCGCCATCAATCTTCCCGAACAGACGATTTCGCAATTCAAAGTCGGCCAGCAGGTCGCAGTCGGTTTGTGGTCCAAACCCGATCAGCAGTTGGTCGGCACCATCCGCGAACTGGCACCGGCCGCCGATCCGCTGGCGCGCACCTATGCCGCTCGAATCGCGCTGACGGGCAGCGCTGAGGGCGTTGATCTCGGACAAAGCGCACGGGTGTTTTTTGCCAGCCCCAACGCTGCTGCTTTGTCACTGCCCTTACCGGCAGTGAGCGCCGACGGCGGTCGCAGCTTTGTGTGGGTAGTGGATCCGCGCAAACTCACCGTCACTCGCCGTGAGGTGACGATTGGTGCCTTCGGCGACGACAGCGTGCCGGTACTGAGCGGCCTGCAAGCCGATGAATGGGTCGTCGCCGCCGGCAGTCACTTGCTCAGCGAGGGCCAAAGCGTGCGCCCGGTCGACCGCGAGAATCGCGCGGTCAACATGTCTCCGGCGAGCTAGGAGGCAATGCCGTGAGCGATCGCTTCAATCTTTCGTCGTGGGCATTGGGCAACCGTAGCCTGGTGCTCTACCTGATGGTATTGCTGGGTGTGTTGGGTGCGTTCGCTTACACCAAACTGGGTCAAAGTGAAGATCCGCCGTTCACCTTCAAGGTGATGGTAGTACGCACCTTGTGGCCAGGAGCCACCGCCGACGAAGTGGCCAGCCAGGTCACCGAGAAGATCGAAAAGAAGCTGATGCAGACCGGCCAGTACGAGTTCATTCGCTCGTATTCGCGCGCCGGTGAATCGCAAATTCTGTACTTCGCGCCCGATGGCATGACCTCGAAAGACGTACCCGACCTTTGGTATCAGGTGCGTAAACGAGTGACCGATATTCGCAGCCAGTTGCCGCCCGGGGTGCTTGGGCCGTTCTTCAACGACGAGTTTGGCGACACCTTCGGCAACATCTATGCGCTCACCGGCGAGGGCTTTGATTACGCCGTGCTCAAGGACTACGCGGAGCGTGTGCAATTGGTGCTGCAGCGCGCGCCAGATGTCGCCAAGGTGGATCTGTTTGGCCTACAAGACGAGAAGATTTTTATCGAGATCAGCAACACCAAGGTCGCCACGCTGGGGGTATCTCTGGAGGCCGTACAGCGCGCGGTGGACGAGCAGAACGCCGTCGTCGCCGCTGGCTTCTTTGAGACTGGCAGCGAACGCGTGCAGGTCCGCGTGTCCGGGCAATTCGACTCGGTGGAAGCGATCCGCACCTTTCCGATGCGGGTCGATGGCCGCAGCTTTACCTTGGGCGACGTCGCCGAAGTACGTCGCGGATTTTCTGATCCGCCCGCGCCACGCATGCGCTTCATGAGCGAAGACGCCATAGGCATCACCGTGTCGATGCGCAAGGGCGGCGACATTATCGGCCTCGGCAAGACCTTGGAAGCCGAGTTCTCGCGCCTGCAACAGTCACTGCCACAAGGCATGACGCTGCATCGCGTCGCCGATCAACCCGCGGCCGTGCGCGACTCGGTGGGTGAGTTTGTGCAGGTTTTGGCCGAAGCGGTCGCCATCGTCTTGCTAGTGAGCTTTTTCTCGCTGGGATTCCGCACTGGCTTGGTGGTCGCGTTGTCGATCCCGTTGGTGCTGGCGATGACGTTTGCGCTGATGCAGTTCTTCGGCATCGGTCTGCACAAGATCTCACTGGGTGCTTTGGTATTGGCCCTGGGCTTGCTGGTCGATGACGCCATCATTGCGGTCGAGATGATGGCCATCAAGATGGAACAGGGCCTCAGCCGCGTGAAGGCAGCTGGATTTGCGTGGCAGTCGACCGCGTTTCCGATGTTGACTGGCACCTTGGTGACTGCGGCGGGCTTCCTGCCGATTGCCACCGCCGCCTCGGGCACCGGCGAATACACGCGCTCTATCTTCCAGGTCGTGACCATCGCCTTGATCGTGTCGTGGATCGCGGCGGTGGTATTCGTGCCTTATCTGGGTGAAAAGCTGCTGCCCGAACCTGCCCCCCACGATGCGCACGGCGGCGCACCGGATCCGTATCAGACGCGCTTCTACAAACAATTCCGACGCTGGGTGGAATGGTGCGTGACGCAGCGCAAAACCGTGATCGTCGCCACCGTCGCCCTGTTCATCGCGTCTGCCTTGTTGTTCCGCTTCGTGCCGCAGCAGTTCTTTCCATCCTCCACACGTTTGGAGCTGGTGATCGATCTGAAGCTGGCGGAAGGCTCCAGCTTGCGCGCCACCGAGGTCGAAGCGCAGCGCTTGGAAGCAATGCTTGCCGATCATTCGGGCATCACCAACTACGTTGCCTATGTCGGCACGGGTTCGCCGCGGTTTTATCTGCCGCTGGACCAACAACTGCCGTCAGCAAACGTTGCCCAGTTCGTGGTGCTTACCGCGGACATCGAGGCGCGCGAGGAGCTTCGGAGCTGGCTGATCAAGGTTTTGCACGACGAGTTTCCTGGCATCACCGCACGCGTCACGCGGCTGGAGAATGGTCCGCCGGTCGGCTATCCGATCCAGTTCCGAATTTCAGGTGAGCACATCGACGAAGTCCGCCGGATCGCCTTCGAAGTGGCAGAAAAGGTGCGCACCAACAGCGCCGTCAGCAACGTCAATCTGGATTGGCAAGAGCCGAGCAAGATCATCCGTGTGCGCATCGACCAGGAGCGCGCGCGCGCCATCGGTGTCTCGTCCGCACAGGTCGCGACCTTCATTCGTGGCTCCCTGTCGGGCTCATCGGTCAGCCAGTTTCGCGAGAACAACGAGCTGATCGAGATCCTGTTGCGCGGCCCGGAAGATGAACGCAGCCGGATGAGCTTGATCGGCAGTCTGTCGGTACCGACGGCGAATGGTCGCAGCGTACCGTTGGCGCAGATCGGCAGCATCGAATACAGCTATGAGCCGGGCGTGATTTGGCATCGCAACCAACTGCCCACCATCACCGTGCGCGGCGATGTGTATGGCGGCGAGCAGCCCGCCACGGTGACGGCGCAAATCCTGCCGACCTTGGCGCCGATTCAGGAAGCCTTGCCGTTCGGCTATTTGCTGGAAACCGGCGGCAGCGTCGAGGACGCCGGCAAGGGCCAGCGCTCGGTCGCCGCCGGCGTACCGTTGTTTATCGTCGTCGTGCTAAGCCTGCTGATGCTGCAATTGCGCAGCTTCTCGCGCACCTTGCTGGTGTTTCTGACCGCGCCGCTGGGTCTGATCGGTGTCGTGATGTTCTTGCTGCTGTTCCAGGTGCCATTTGGATTCGTGGCGATGCTGGGCACCATCGCATTGTCGGGCATGATCATGCGCAACTCGATCATCTTGGTGGATCAGATCGAACAGGACATCAGTGCTGGCCACCCGCCGGCGCAAGCGATTGTCGACGCCACCGTGAGGCGTTTCCGACCCATCGTCTTGACCGCATTGGCGGCGATTCTGGCCATGATTCCGCTGTCGCGCAGCGTGTTCTTTGGGCCGATGGCGGTGGCGATCATGGGCGGCCTGTTGGTGGCCACCGCCTTGACCTTGCTGTTCCTGCCGGCGCTTTACGCTGCGTGGTTCCGCGTCCGCCCGCTATCGGAGACTGTTTGAACCTCGAGCCTGTTCAAACCAGTGGCGGCGCTGAATCGCAATGGGTCGCGATGACTTCCGGCACTGCGCTGCTCTCTCGCAGGTCGGCAGTCTGGCGTCCTCCGGGCTGGCGATCATGGCAAGCAGCCACCCGGGATCAAGCAGTACTTGGCTGCCATGATCGTCAGCAAAGGCGATGTGCTCCCTAACCCCTCCCCAACCCTCCCCGAACATCGGGGAGGGTGCTAAGAGCCGAACCCTGACGCCTTTCACATTAGACTTGTCTGCCTTGTTCTCGATGAGCCGATCCCGGCTCGGAGTTTCGTATGCCGCTTGATTTCGCCACCGCCCGCCGCACCATGGTCGAACAGCAAGTTCGCCCTTGGGACGTGCTGGACCCGCGTGTACTGGCCACCATCGGTGGTTTGCATCGCGAGGATTTTGTCGGTACCCGCCATCGCAAGCTCGCTTACGCCGACATCGAGCTGCCGCTAGAGCACGGCGAGAGCATGCTCAAGCCGATCATCGAAGGTCGCATCCTGCAGGCGCTGGACTTGGCACCTGAGCATGACGTGCTCGAGGTCGGCACCGGCAGCGGCTATCTGACCGCCTGCCTCGCGCAGTTGACCCGCGCGGTATTGAGTATCGATGTGCACAACGATTTCATCGAGCGAGCGCGCGGCCGGCTGGAGTCGATCAGTAGCACCTGCGTGCGCCTGCAGAAGGCCGACGCACTGAGTTTCGATCCTGGCCGCCAGTTTGACGCGGTCGCGATCACCGGCGCGGTCGCAACCGTGCCCGCACGCTTTCTCGACTGGGTCCGTCCAGGGGGTCGTATGTTCGTGATCCGCGGCGTCGCGCCGGTGCAAGAAGCCGTGGTGCTGACTCGCTTGGAGAACGGCGCTGGCTGGTCGGAAGAGAGTCTGTTTGAAACCGATGTCGCCTATCTGCACGGCGCGGCACCCATCCAACGATTTGTACTTTGATCCTCCATCCGAATTTTTCGCTAAGGACGTCACCATGATTTTCCATCCCCGCAGGCCGTTGGCGATTGCCGCGCTGCTGATGTTCGCCAGCGTCAGCGCCAATGCGGCAGATTTGCTGCAAGCCTACGAACTGGCTCGGCAAAGCGACCCGCAACTGGCGGCCGCCGAGTCGGCGCGATTGGCGCAAGGCGAAGGCATCGCCCTGTCGCGCTCGGCCTTGTTGCCCAGGATCTTTGCAGACGTCAGCTTGAATGATCGTGAGGGAGATAACAGCACGGTCGGTACTCGCCCAAACCCGGACGGCACGGTCAGCTTTGGCCGCAGCCTGGGTGAGAGCGATACCCGCAATCGCGGCTACAGCCTCAATCTCAATCAGTCACTTTACGACCGCTCCAACTACACGCGCCTGCGCGCAAGTCGCGCTCGCGCCGCACGCGCTGATGCCGACTACCAAGCCGCCAACAATGGCTTGATGCTGCGCGTCTCGGAGAACTATTTTCGCGTACTCACCGCGATCGACTCGTTGGTGTTTGCAGGGGCTGAGCGGCGGGCAGTGAAGCGTCAGTTGGACCAAGCCGAACAGCGATTTGAAGTGGGCTTGACCGCCATCACCGACGTACATGAAGCACGCGCCCGCTATGACAGCGCGCGTGCGAACGCCATTGCTGCCGAGAACGCATTGGACGACTCGCGCGAGCTGCTTTACGAGATCACCGGCGAGTATCTGCAGGGCTTCAAAGGCCTGGATGACAGCTTCACGCCGAAGCTGCCTGAGCCGGCGCAAGCCGCGCAATGGGTGGAGTGGGCACTGGCGCAAAATCCCGGTCTATTGTCACGCGAGCAAAGCTTGATTGCGGCTGGTCACGACATCGACACCGCGCGTGCCGCACACCTGCCCACCTTGAGCGCCACCGTCGGCTTCACCGACAACGCGACCTGGGGCAGCAGTGGCTCGAATGGCGTTATTTTTCCGGCCGATAGCCTTAGCGATGGCAACAGCGTGGGCATCAGCCTGCGCATCCCCTTGTTCGAGGGCTTCGCGACGCGAGCGCAGGTGAAACAATCGGTCTACAACCGCGATGTGGTCGGTGATCAGTACGAGCAGGAGCGTCGTGCGGTCACCCGCCAAACACGCAACGCCTATCGCGCCTTGGAGGCAGGCATCAGTGAGATTGGCGCGCGCCTGCAGGCCTTGGTGTCGGCGCGCAGCGCGTTGGAGGCGACAGAAGCAGGCTTCGAGGTTGGCACCCGCACCATCGTCGATGTCTTGTTGAGCCAGCAGCAATTGTTTCAGGCCCAACGCAACTACTCCGACTCGCGGCACACCTTCCTGGTGAATGGCCTGCGCCTGCGGCAAGCGGCGGGCACCATCGCCTTGAAAGACCTGCAAGAGGTCAATCGCTCGCTGGTCAGCGATGCCGAAGCGGCCTTGGTCGAGACGCAAGCCGAGCAGCAGTGAGCCGCGACGCGCGCAGCGACCCTTGAGGTTGCTGCGCGGTCGCCGCATGTCGCTGTTACCCTCCCGACTGAGTCGGCGCGGAGGGAACGGAAGCTTGTTCTTTGGCCATGATCTGCAGCACGCCAATCAGGCTATTGCCGGCATGGCAGACCGCGTCGGTACGCACCTCTTCTACCTTGTCATTGCGGATTGAACCACCGCGGGCGCGCTCGGGGTTGGGGATGTGATACGAGTTTTCAGGCGAATACGTGTTCTGTACCAGCCAGCGCGTGGTTCGCCTTAACGCTAATCGGTAGCGCGGGCAGTCACCTCGGCCGCGCTGCAAACAGCGCTGGTACACCGCCACCAAAACTTCGTTCATCCAGCCGTTGCCACTGGTCGCCCAGGTGTCGAAAAAGCGGCCGTCTTCGAGCAGTTTGTCGGGCTCCACGTGTTGCCGGGAGAGGATCTGATTTCCCGCTGAGAACATGGCTTTTTCCACGGCTGGGGATGGAATGGCGGCGGTGTAGTCGAACAACGCCATTGCCACCCAACTGGTCGAAATGGTGTTGGGCCGGCGGAACTCGTCGCCGAACACGAATCCGTCTGCCTCGCCTTGCGCGAGCAATTTCTCAGCGATTCGTTTGGCTGCTCGACGATAGCGGCTGTCTCCCGTCGCCGCGTACAAGCGCGACAGCGCGCTGAGAGTTTCGCCGGTATATAGCACCGAATAATTGTCAAACGTCTTCCATTTGCCGGTCGCCAGGTTGCGCGAAGTGACGGTCAGTACGTCGCCGTCTTTCTGCACCCGCGTCAGCAGCCACTCGCCCGCCCGTTTGGCGGCGTCCAGATAGCGTGGCTCGCCTTTACGCCTTGACAGCTCAAGCAGAGTGAACACGGTTTTGGCCACGCTGCCGACTACAAAGCGCTCCCGTTTCTCGCCGTTGGCGGGATTGAACGAATAGTGGAAGGCACCTTGCTGGGGCCCCTTGGCGACTTGCATTGACAGCAGAAAGTCGATGGCTGGCGCAAGCACTGCATCAATGCGCGGATCAGCTTCGACATCGCGCATTTGCAGCAAGGTCCAGATCGCCGATGCGGTGTAGGTGGTGCGCAGCTTCTCTTGGCGACGGTCGGAGCGCGCGCTGTACACCTTGAAGAACCCGTGATGCACAGGGTCAATCTGCCGCAACAGGTAATCGCGCTGGGCACGGACAGCGGCCAACAGCCGATCGGCGTCCACGGTAGGAAGTGCGGTGACATCGCCGACTACCTGCAGGGCCTTGCCCTCAAATTCCACCACGACGCCGTTGATGCCCGGTCCTTTGACCGTCAGTAGGAGTCGCCCAAGCGCGGGGTCCAAGCCATCGATGGACTCCGCCAAGCGCTGCCCAAGGCGCGTGGAAGCCTGTTGCAGTGAGCTGCCCACAGCCGCCTCGAAGGCCCGCGCATCGCCGCCGACATAGAGCTTTGCCGACAACTCCCAAGTCGAATCTACAGCTGTTGCTTGCGCCAGGACAGCCGAGTCCTTGGTTTGCGAATGTATGCCTGCGCGCACTTGATCCAGCGCTTGCTGCCGCCAATTCTCAGGCTTAACCGTGCCGGCCAGTGCGATGCTGGTGAATCCGACCAGAACTGCACCTACCCATCTCCGCCGCCAAGCTCTCTGCATGATTGACTCCACCGTTGTTGTTTGATGTTGGACCGGCGTGATAACACAGCTTTGATGCATTCGATGCGAAACATTTGTCCACTGGATCGGGCCCAGCGCAGGTTTTGCGGAAATCAGCCGGCGGGGCTTCGAGATTCATCTCGCCGTGGCTTGCTGGCAGGCACCGACAAGGGCGGGATGACCTACCCACCCTCGTACTAAGGCCCCGCAAGTCGCGGCCCGCAACGCTTGAAACTCTGCGAGTCAGCGCGGAGGCGACTGCTCGTCCGCCGGCAAAATTGCCTCAATGCGTTGCAACGAGCGGACCACGGCGCCGCGGGAGCCGGCGACGGCGTCCAAGCCGGCCAAGCCCATGGCATGGCGCCGCTCGCTGGCACCGAGCAGGCTTTGCAGTACGGTGGCCAAGCCTTCCGAGTCCTTCACTCGCAGCGCTGCACCGCGGTCAAGCAGCAGGTCGGTCACTTCACTGAAGTTGTGGGTGTGCGGGCCCACCAGCACCGGCACGCCCAAGGCGGCGGGCTCGAGCACGTTGTGGCCACCGATGGGTTCCAAACTGCCAGCCACAAAGGCGACATCAGCAGCCGCTAGAAACGGCAACAGTTCGCCCAGCGTATCGACGACGAAACACTGCACCCGCGAATCCGGCAAGCCTTCTTCAGAGCGGGTGGCGGTGGCGAAGCCGTAGCTGCGACACAGCTGCGACATCGGCTTGAAGCGCTCGGGATGACGCGGTGCGACCAGCAACAGGGCATCGGGAAAACGCCCGAGCACGCGCGAGTGCGCTTCCAGTATCGCCAACTCCTCGCCTTCATGCGTGCTCGCGGCAATCCAGACCGGTCGCTGCGCGCCCCAGCCTTCGCGCCAACTGGCCGATTGCGCCGGCAAGCCTTCGGGCACGCGCATGTCGAACTTCAGATTGCCGACGATTTCGAGTCGCTTGGGATCGGTGCCTAGCGCCAGGAAACGCTCGCCGTCGATTTGCGATTGCGCGGCCACGAAGCGTGCGCAGCGGATCGCCTCGCGAGCCAATGAGCGCACCGGGCCATATCCCCGCAAGGATTTTTCCGACAGGCGTGCGTTGGCGATCACGATGGGCAGACCGCGATCTCGGCATTCCAGGAACAGGTTCGGCCAGATTTCGGTTTCCATGATCACCGCCAATGACGGCTGGATGCGATCCAGAAAACGCCGAATCGCGGCCGGCAAGTCATAGGGCAAGTAAACGTGGAACACCGCGTCGCCCCACAACTGGCGGACTCGATCCGAGCCGGTCGGGGTGACCGTCGTGACCACGCAGGGACGGTCGGCGTAGCGCATGCGCAGGGCGTCGATGAGGGGCGCGGCGGCGTTGACCTCGCCCACCGATACGGCATGCACCCACAAGCTGCCCGTGAAGTTCGGCCTAGGGAAAAATCCGAAGCGCTCGCGCCAGCGGCCGTAGTAGCCGGGCATTTTCAAGCCGCGCGTCGCCAACCGATAAAGAATCACCGGCGTGACCAAGTACATGGTCAGGGTGTAAACGGCGCGCATGAAGGCGTGTTGGACGCGGGCGAATTGCATGTTCAGCGCAGACCCGTGAGCAGCAAGCGCTGTGGCATTGCCTGCGTGGCGCGCTTAACGTGGAAGAACGCGAAAGGTGCGTAGCTTCGGCACTTACTCCCTCCCCGATGTTCGGGGGTGAAGATCGGTCGCGCGCGGCGCGAGCCGGTGCATGCGCCGGCAGCGATGAACGCCCGCGAGCCTTGCTCGCGGGCCGGATGGCTTGGGGAGGGGTAAGGCAAGACACCGCTCTTGCTAACGGACATGGCAGCCGGATATTTCATGATCCGGGGTGGCTGGGTGCCATGTCCGTTAGTCATGCCGAGGGATCGCGTAACAGGCGCGCCAAGGACGGCGGCGCCGTCGCTGCGATGGGTTCCAACTCGCGCGCGATATCGACGAAGCCACGCATCACCGCGATGTCTTGCGGCCGCCGATTCAGCGCGTCGCGTGCCTCGCGATCCGCGCCAGCGGCAAGCAGGCGCCGCACCAAGCGCAGTTGTCCATGCAGGGCAGCCAGGTGCAGTGGCGCAAAGCCACGGCCGTCGCGCGTGGTCAAACTGGGCTCGGTGCGCAGCAAGCGCTCAACTTGGGCGTTCAAGCATTCTTCGTCAGGATTGGCACCGGGTTCCATGCGCGAGCCCAACAGCAATAGCAAGGGCGACAAGCCTTCGGCATTGCGCGCATCGGCGATGGCGCCGGCTGCAAGCAATAGCTCCCAAGTCGTCAGCACCCGTGCGCGCTCACGCACACTGAAACCAAACTGGGCCAAGGCATGCAGCGCCGTTGCACCGCGTTGATCGACGGCTTGCGCATTGGCGCCGGCCTCAAGCAGCACCCGGCACACGTCCGGGAATCCCAACGCTGCGGCGACCATCAAAGGGGTGATGCCACCTGGCAAGGGCTGGTCAGCGGCGACACCATGCCGCAGCAACACCCCGATCACCGTCAGCTGCCGCCGACTCACCGCCGCACTCAAACAGGTGGCGCCACTGCTGGCTGCGCGCGCGGGATCGGCACCGTGATTGAGCAAATCGGCGACCAAGTCGGCGTGACCTTGGCCGCAGGCCCGCAGCAATGCGGTCGCGCCCTGTGGGTCCAGACCGTCCACGGGCAAACCAAGCGCTATCAGGCGACGCACCGCCGCACGGTCGCCGCTGGCGGCAGCGGCGACCAGATCGGCCTCGCGCAGGGGGCGACCAGGCAAGCGCCAGCCCGCCCAATCCAGCCAGTCAATGGATTCAACGTTGCCTTGTGCCAGGGGGGTGCCGCGCGCGGTACGACCATCGGCGGTGCAGGCGTCTGGCTGCGCGCCGAAGCGCAACAACAGCGGCAAGGCTGC
The DNA here is from genome assembly GCA_031408455.1 of Pseudoxanthomonas sp. Taxonomy (GTDB): domain Bacteria; phylum Pseudomonadota; class Gammaproteobacteria; order Xanthomonadales; family Xanthomonadaceae; genus JANNWF01. The sequence continues at coordinate 12,098 of JANNWF010000506.1, forward strand.
CCCACAACGGCGCCCGGTGGCGACCATCAGCGCGCTCTCGCCACGCGCATCCAAAGCCTGCGGATTGGCACCACCGGCGAGCAAGTCGTGCAGCAGCTGCAACCAGCCGAGGCGAATACTCAAGCTGATTGGCGGATCACCGGCGTGCGCGGCGAAACCGTCGGCACCGCTGGCTAGCAGCGCGCGTGCGCGCGCCTCACCTACGGGGTCGCGCCCATCGGCAAGCAGACAGGCGTTCAGATAGCGGGCGAGACCCGCACGACTGCCGACCGTTGCGCCGCGCTCCAACAAAATGTCGATGCCAACCCCATCGGCGCCATCGATACAGCGCCACAGGCGTTGGCTGTTGGTGTCATCGCCGGCATGGACATCCAGCTGACTCGCCAAGCGGCTGCGCAAACTCGCTGGCAGGCGCGGGCCGAAGGCGTCGAACAAATCGCCACAGACGCTGCTATCAGCGCTGGTCCGTAGCAAGGCGTCGACATCTGCGGGCGAATTGTCGAGCAGCGCGGCGTGCATTCTTTCGCGCCACGAGCGTGGATCTTCGACCGCCGCGTCCGAGGTGTCGCTGACGACGGTCTCGGCAGCACCATGATCCAGTGTCGACGGCAATGCATAACTCGAATCCAGCAATGCCACCAGCGGCCAGCGACCACTGGCGACCGCGATGTCGATGGCTCGGCGACCGTCGTCAGCCACGTGGGTAGGGTCCACCCCCATGCGCAACAGGGTGGCGATGGTTTGCGCGCTCGATTGCGCCGATTGGCAGGCGAGCGCGAGCGCGTTCCGGCCAACGTGATCGCAGGCGCTGACGTCGGGGTTGGCCGATTGCAAGCGCTGCAACACCGCGGTTGCCCCTGCGCGCGCCGCTTCCAACAAGGCGGTCACCGCATGTTCGTCGCGCGCGTCAATGTCGGCCCCGGCAGCGAGTAGTGCATCCACCAACTGCAAATTGCCGGCCAAGCACGCCTTCATCAAGGCATTGCGCCCCAAGCGGCCACGCGCATTGACGGATGCTTTGTGCTTCATCAGCAGCAGCAAGCCGGCGCTATCGTCGTCACCGCCGACCGCCGCCAGCACCGCGGGCTGGCCGCCCGGTGGCTCCGGCTTGGCTTTGCGATCCAGCAGAAAGCGCGCCATGCGCCAATTGCCAGCCGCGCAGGCCACGCCCAAGGCGCTGTAGCCGTCGCGATTGCAGGCATCGATTTCGGCGTTGGCGTCGAGCAATAGTGCGGCGACTTCAGGGTCAGCGAGCAATGCCGCAAAGTGCAGAGGTGTGCGGCCTTCGGCATCGGTGGCTCGCGCGTCGGCGCCGTTGGCGAGCAGGGTCATCACTGCTTCCGGGCGGCCATGCAAGCTATCGCGAGTCGCGGCCAGCAGCGGCGTCAAACCGGCATGACGGCGATTGACATCGACACCACGGGTGATCAGCGCGCGCAACAAACGCAGGTCAGCGAGTACGGCGGCCAACATGACCAAGGTGCGCTGGTCGCGCTGACTGGGATCGGGCAATGCATGCGGATCGGCACCCATTTCGAGTTCGGCAAGTGCGAGTTCAACGCGGCCATTGCGCGCCACCGCGTACAGCCGCATGGTCGCGTCGAGACCAACTGGCAAAAGCAACTCGGGCGGGACCGTGGCGCTGGCTGCAACCGGCAGGCGGCGGCTGACACTGTTGGCGGCGAGTCGAGCAGGCTCGACCAGGGCGATCAGTGCCGCACTGCAAAACGGAGCAATCAGCAGCGTCCATAGTGGCAGTGCCAACAGGCGCGCCGTGGTTGGCAAGCGCTCGTCGAACACACCCAAACCAATCGCACCTAGCAACAAGACGAGCAGCAGCACGGTGGCCAACAAACCGCGTCCGGCGGACGGATCGGCCTGCGCCAATGCACGTCCACCCTGCAATGCCGCTTGCAACGACGAGCGCAACGACTGATGTCGCCTGCCCTTGCGCGGCTCGATCACCGGCAACAGCACGGCCGGCCAGTAACGCCAAATAGCCAAACCGCCGACGGCTACCGCCACGCTGGCGAGCAAGCTGGCGGTAAGCGACGCCGCGCCGAGCAACTGGGCCATCGGCCATGCCAGCAAGCCCGTCAGCACGCCGGCCGCAGTCAGCAGCAGGATCAACACAATCCAAGCCCGCACTCGCATCAGGCCCAACAAGCCGGGCTCAGCACGATATCCCAAGGCCCATGCCGCACCGGCCAAGTGCAGCGGCAGCGCGAGCAGCAAAGGCAGCAGCGTCCATATAGATGGCGGCAACAGCAGCGGTAGCAAGCCCAGCGGAACTGCCAGCGCCAGCCCGGCAATCGGGCCAACCGTGCTGACCGGCGGAGTCGCCAACTCAGCCACAGTCGAGGGTCTTACCAAACTCGGCAAACGCCGGTGGTGGCAGCTGCAAGTGGAAGCCAGATTGCTCAACGTTGGCGCGCACCACCGCGAAGTCTTCACGGCCGAGCCGTCGCGGTGTCGCTAGGTCCAACTCCAACACGAACTCAAGTGGCAACAAGCCGCCACGCAAGGCCTCGGGCAAGGCATCAAAATCATCGCGTAAGGCGAGATACACATAGGTATCTGCCCGCCGCAGGCTCTTGTAGACGTGACAACTAGCCATCGACGCAACAGCCGGCATCGACATGGCAGCGATCGGCAGCAGGCATGCGCGCTTCCCGTCAGGAAGGACCGACGATCGCTTACGACCGCTTCATGAAGCTGAAAAACTCTTCGTTGGTCTTGGTGTTCTTCATCTTGTCGAGCAAGAACTCCATCGCCGACAGCTCATCCATGGGATGCAGCAACTTGCGCAAAATCCAGATCTTCTGCAGGAAGTCGGAGTCGATCAACAACTCTTCGCGGCGAGTACCCGAGCGATTGATATTGAAGGCCGGATACACACGCTTCTCGGCGATCCGTCGATCCAGGTGCACTTCCATATTGCCGGTGCCCTTGAACTCCTCGTAGATCACCTCGTCCATCTTCGAGCCGGTATCGACCAAGGTGGTGGCGAGGATGGTCAGTGAGCCACCCTCCTCCGCTTTTCGCGCGGCACCGAAAAAGCGCTTCGGTCGTTGCAGCGCGTTGGCGTCGACACCACCGGTCAATACCTTTCCAGAGGCCGGGACGACGGTGTTGTAGGCGCGTGCCAGCCGCGTAATGGAATCGAGCAGGATGACAACGTCCTTTTTGTGTTCGACCAGGCGCTTGGCTTTTTCGATGACCATCTCTGCGACCTGCACGTG
>JANNWF010000507.1:0-3978 GCA_031408455.1 Pseudoxanthomonas sp.
CACTCGGTGACGTTCTCGCCAGTCAACTCCAGGTGCACACCACCCAAGCGCGTCCCGGCCGCCGCGTGCAGATCAAAGGCAAACTCCAGCTCACCACGAATGTTCTCGAAGCGACGCGTCTTGAAGCCGTTGCCGGTGCTTTCGGTGTTGCCATGCATGGGGTCGGCAACCCATAGTACCCGCCGACCTTCACGGCGAACCACATCCAGCAAGGGCGGCAATCCGGTCTCGATCTTGCTCCGACCCATGCGGTGAATCAGGGTCAAACGACCAGGTTCGTCATGTGGATTGAGACAATCAATCAAGCGAATCAAGGCATCTGGGGTGACACTCGGCCCCACTTTCACTGCCACAGGATTGCGCAGCCCACGCATATATTCGACGTGTGCACCGTCGAGTTCCGCCGTGCGCATACCGATCCACGGGTAGTGAGTTGACAAATTAAACCAACCCCATTGCCGCGGCACTTGCCGGGTCAGCCCTTGTTCGTAGTGCAGCAACAAGGCTTCGTGGGAGGTGTAAAAGTCGACTCGATTGAGATTGTGGATCGACTCGCCCGAAAGTGTTTCCATGAAGCGTACGGCGTCGCCGATCGCATCCACTCGGCGCTGATACTCGGCCGCCAATGGCGAGTGGGCGACCCAGCCAAGGTCCCAATACTCGGGATGATGCAGGTCAGCAAAGCCTCCATCGATCAACGAACGAACAAAATTCATCGTCATGGCCGAACGCGAATGGCCATCGATCATGCGTTGCGGATTGGGTGCGCGTGACACCGCATCGAACGGTGCCGCATTGATCAAGTCGCCGCGGTAGCTCTGCAAGGTAATGCCATCTTTGGTCTCAAGATCCGCCGAACGCGGCTTGGCATACTGACCGGCAAAACGACCGACACGGATCACCGGAAGGCGCATGCCGTGAACCATTACCACGCTCATCTGCAACAGCACTTTCAGGCGATTCGATATCAGTCCCGATTCGCAATCGCTAAAGCTCTCTGCGCAGTCACCGCCCTGCAATAAAAAGCGCTTGCCCTCTTGGGCTTCCGCAATTTGCCTTCGCAACGCGAGAATTTCCCATGACGTCACCAAGGGCGGCAGGCGGTGCAGCTCGGCGAGCGCGGTATCCAATGCCTCGGAATCGGGATAGCTAGGCTGTTGCAGTGCCGACCGGGTTTGCCACGAATCGGGAGCCCAATGCGAGGGCAGGTTGACTGGCTGCGGACCGGCGTCGAGAGCGTTCATAGGTTGAAGGTTTGTGCGGTGCATCATTGCATCATGCCACAGCCGAATCGCGGCGCAAGCGTCCAGAATGGCACCCGCACGGAGCGATCAACGGCGACGAAAACCCGCGTACAGGGCGGCGGCGACCAGCACGACGAAGCACATCAAGGTCCACTCCGGCATCGAAAGTCCGGCAAAGGTCCAATCCACCTTGGCGCACTCCCCAGAGCCACGTAACACCTTGGCCATCGCGTCCAGCACCGGAAACGTGTCCAGATAATAGTTAAGCCCAGGCCCGCAAGCAGGCACCTGATCCGCCGGCAGGTGCTGCAAGCGCACGTGTTGCGCAGCTACCGCACCACCCAACAACCCACACAGCCCAGCCAACACGCCGTAAGCCGCGCGACCGCGCGAATTCTTTGGACCGTGCGCCGCGCCAATCAAACAGACCAAGCCGAAGCCCGCAAAGGCAACGCGTTGCAATACGCACATCGGACACGGGTCGATGAACAATGCGTGCTGGACATACAGGGCGTAGGCGAGCAGACCCGCACACACACCCGCACCGAGCAAGCAATGCAATCGAAATGGCCAACACAATGGATTCATGAGGACGCGCACCGAGGCCAAGGAATAGAGCGGTCAGACCAAGCGTCGTCGCCTGAGTTCCCGTAGACAATGTAAGCAAGCCGCGCTGGCAGCGTACAATCAAAAACCCCGGCCTGAGCCGTGGCTTATTGCAGTCTATGTCGCTCGCTTACTCAGCCGCCGCCTGCGGTGCCGGGCGATCCATCAGCTCGACAAACGCCATTGGAGCGTTGTCGCCGTCACGGAACCCGCACTTCAGAATGCGCAAGTAACCGCCAGGACGGGCTCGGAAACGCGGCCCGAGCTCGACAAACAACTTACCTACCGCCTGCTTGTCGCGCAACCGCGAGAACGCGAGCCGGCGATTAGCCACACCATCTACCTTGGCCAGCGTGATCAGCGGCTCGGCAACTCTCCGCAATTCTTTAGCCTTCGGAACGGTGGTTCGGATCAACTCGTGCTTGATCAGCGAGGCCGCCATGTTGCGAAACATCGCTTCGCGGTGGGAGCTGGTCCGGTTAAGCTTACGTCCGGATTTACGGTGATGCATGGTCGTGGTTCCTTGGTGTCTTTAACGCCCGGCTTAGCCGAGCATGCCTTGTTGCAGCCCAGCGGGCGGCCAATTCTCTAGGCGCATGCCGAGCGAAAGCCCGCGTTGGCCCAAGACTTCCTTGATCTCGGTGAGCGACTTCTTGCCCAAATTCGGCGTTTTCAGAAGCTCAACCTCGGTGCGCTGAATCAGATCACCGATGTAATAAATATTCTCTGCTTTCAGGCAGTTAGCCGAACGCACAGTCAGCTCCAGATCATCGATCGGACGCATCAAGATCGGATCGATGCCAACCGGAACCACCGGTCCCGGCGCTGCCGACGGACGGAAATCGCCGAAGACTGACAACTGCTCGGTCAAAATGTCCGCAGCCTTACGCACTGCTTCTTCGGCATCAATGGTGCCATTGGTCTCGATATCGAGCACCAGACGATCAAGATCGGTGCGTTGCTCGACACGTGCGCTTTCAACTTCGTAGGCCACCCGACGAACCGGACAGAACGAGGCGTCGAGCATCAACTTGCCGATGGCGCGACTCTCGTCTTCCGGGTTGCGACGTGCCGCAGCCGGCTGATAGCCCAATCCACGCTCAACCTTGACACGCATGTTCAGCAGAGTGTCTTTGGTCAACGTGCAAATAACGTGCTCAGGGTTGATGATCTGAACGTTGTGATCGACCTTAATATCACCGGCAGTGACGACGCCAGGCCCCTGCTTGCTCAGGGTCAGCGTCGCTTGATCGACCACATGCATTTGTATGGCAACGTCTTTTAGATTGAGCAACACTTCGATGACGTCTTCCTGCAGACCTTCAACGGTCGTGTACTCATGCAGTACGCCATCAATCTCGACTTCGGTGATCGCAAACCCAGGAATCGATGACAATAGAATGCGTCGCAGTGCATTGCCGAGGGTGTGGCCATAGCCACGGTCAAGCGGCTCGACGATCACTTTGGCGCGGTTAGCGCTAACGCGCTCAATGCCTAGGCCGCGCGGACGCAGAACCTGAGTGGCGGAAACTGACATGCAGCGATTCTCCGATGAGACTTACGTAAGACGCGTGACTTTGAAAGGCGCGCGGTGTGAAGACAGCGGCGATTTCACACACCGACCTCCTACAGCAACCAAGAATACTTCGAGTATAGCTCGACGATCAGCGCTTCGTTGATATCCGACGGCAGATCAGAACGCTCCGGAACTGACTTGAAAACACCGCTGAACTTCTTCGCATCGACATCCATCCAGCTGGGCACCAAATCCATCTGCGCCGACAGCGCCAAAGACTCTTGCACGCGAAGCTGACGTTGGGCTTTCTCGGTCAAACTCAGCGCATCGCCAGCCTTCAGCTGGTAAGACGCCAAATTCACTGACTTACCGTTGACCAGCACGCCGCAGTGGGAGACCAGTTGCCGCGCCTGCGGACGCGTGACCGCGAAACCCATCCGGTAAATAACGTTGTCCAAGCGCTGCTCGAGCAACTGCAACAACGATTCACCGGTGTTGCCCTTCTTCGACGAAGCCTTCTTGTAGTAGTTACGGAACTGCCGTTCAAGCAATCCGTAGATGCGCTTGACCTTCTGCTTCTCGCGCAACTGCACCGAGTAGTCAGACATCTTG
>JANNWF010000508.1:0-4550 GCA_031408455.1 Pseudoxanthomonas sp.
GCTCGCCATTGCGGCATCCATTTCGGCGATGCTTGGCCAGCCTGTCGCTTGCAGCCACTCACGCCACGGTTGCACAGCGGCGAAGATCGGATGGTCGAAGGTAGCGGCTGCGACAGCCTCCCGCGCAGGGGCGCGAAAGCGCATCAGCGACTCGCCGCTCGCAAGCCGCTAGTCGTCCGCCTGCTCGACCAAGCCATACAGGTCGTGTTCGTCGGAGCCCATGATGCGCACTTCCACGAACTGACCCGGCTGCAAACCATGCTCTTCGCCGTCCTGAATCTGCACGCAGCCATCGATGCCTGGCGCGTCGGCTTTGGAGCGACCGATCGCCAACTCACCGTCCAAGCTATCAATCAATACGGTCTGGACGCTGCCCACTTTGGCTGCCAGCTTTGCCGTGCTGATTTCCGCCTGCATCGCCATGAAGCGTTCCAGGCGATCCAACTTCACGTCCTCGGGCACTGGATCGGGGAGATCGTTTGCCCTCGCGCCATCCACCGGCGAGTAAGCGAAGGCACCGACACGATCCAATTCCACTTCATCGATGAAGTCGAGCAGCTGTTCAAAATCGTCTTCGGTCTCGCCCGGAAATCCAACAATAAAGGTGCTGCGAATGGTCAAGTCGGGACAAATCGCGCGCCAACGGTTGATGCGCTCAATGGTTTGATCGATGGCGCCCGGACGCTTCATCAATTTCAGGATGCGCGGACTGGCGTGCTGAAAGGGTATGTCGAGGTAAGGCAGCAGTCGCCCCTCGGCCATCAGTGGGATGATGTTGTCGACGTGCGGATACGGATAGACGTAGTGCAAGCGCGTCCACACGCCCAACTCGGCCAAGCCCTCGCACAGGGTGCGCATGCGGGTCTGATAGGTGCGCTCGCGCCAGACATGCTCGGAGTAGCGCAGGTCCACGCCATAAGCCGACGTGTCTTGCGATACCACCAGCAGTTCGCGCACGCCGCCCTTCACCAAACGCTCGGCCTCGCGCAACACTTCGTCCACCGGTCGCGACACCAAATCGCCGCGCATGCTGGGGATGATGCAAAAGGTGCAACGGTGATTGCAGCCCTCGGAAATCTTCAGATAGGCGTAGTGCTTGGGCGTGAGCTTGAGCCCGTAGTCCGGCAGCAGATCCACAAACGGATCGTGCCGTGGCGGCAACGCCAAGTGCACCGCATTCATCACGCTGGCGTAGTCCTGCGGCCCTGATATCGACAACACATCGGGATGCGCTTGGCGGATCAAGTCGGCACGCTTGCCCAAACAACCCGTGACGATGACCTTGCCGTTTTCGGCCAACGCCTCGCCGATCGCGTCCAGCGATTCTTCCACCGCCGAATCGATGAAGCCGCAAGTGTTGACCACTACCACGTCCGCCGCCGCGTAACTCGGAACGATCTCGTAGCCCTCACCCTTCAACTGGGTGAGAATGCGCTCGGAATCGACCAGCGCCTTCGGGCAGCCAAGGCTGACAAATCCGACTTTCGGTATAGCAAGCGACATTGCTGATCCACAGTTTTCGCGAAGTGCGTCGGTCATTATAGGTCGCGGTGAAGACTTAGCTGGCAATCGGACCGACTGCGTGGGCTGGCCGATGCAACACATCGCATGTCGGCGCACGCCACAAGGGGCCTCACTGTCGTAGCCTTGCTAATCGCAGCCTCCCAAGTGCTTAGCCATGCAACCCGTTTTGACTGCTTCGACCGTTGATTTCCGACTGCACCCGAGTCTGGCGGCAGTCACTTTGCCGCTGCTTGAATGGCCGCTCTCCAGCCTCCGGCTGATGAACGATGCGCGCTGGCCGTGGTTGATCTTGGTGCCGCGGGTGGCTGGCATGCGCGATCTGATCGACCTGAATGCCCAGCAGCAGGCGATGCTGTGGTCCGAGATTGCGCGCGGTTCGCAGGCCCTGCGCGCGGTGTGCAGGCCGCACAAGTTGAACGTCGCCGCGCTGGGCAATGTCGTCGCCCAATTGCATGTGCACGTGATCGCTCGCTATGAGACCGATCCGGCGTGGCCGGCACCGGTGTGGGGACATGGCATCGCTGTGCCCTACAGCGATGTCGCCATCGCGGCGCTCAAGCTCGACCTTGAAGCGGCACTCGCTTCTCTCTAGTCGAATCGTCGCCTGAGACTGCCGATGGATGGCGCAGAGCCAACAATCAGTCGCTTAGGCGACAGTGAGTTGTTGCTGCGTTGGTCGAGTGGCGATGTCGCTGTCTGCAATGCGCAGGTGCATCGTATTGCCGCGGCGCTTGAGCAGATCCGGCCATCGTGGCTGCTGGATATGGTGCCGGCGTTCTCCAGCCTCGCACTGATTGTCGACCCCGCATTCAATCCCGCCTGGCTGGAAACCGCTGAGCGGTGGCTCACTCAACGCTTACCCGCCGCACTCGCCGTGGAAGTGGTGAAACCCGACCTGCGCTACATCGAAATCCCGATCTGCTACGAGCCCACGTTTGGGCTTGATCTCGCCGCCATTGCTAGTGCCTGCGGCATGTCAATCAATGAAGTCATCGCTCGCCACTGCGCGCCGACCTATCGGGTCGCCATGCTTGGATTCGCGCCGGGCTTTCCGTACTTGATGGGTCTTGACCCGGCGTTGGCGATGACACGGCTACCCACACCGCGAACCCGTGTAGAGGCCGGCAGTGTCGGCATCGGCGGCGATCAGACCGGGATTTATCCGCGTCCGAGTGCGGGCGGATGGCGGCTGTTGGGTCGAACACCCGTGACCTTGTTCGATCCAGAGCGCGAGCCGCCGAGTCTGCTGCTGGCGGGCGATGAACTGCGCTTCGTGGCGATTGATCGCGCACGCTTTGACGCTTGGTCTGCATGAGCATTGCCGTCATTGCCGGAGGCCTTTCCACCACGGTTCAAGACGTGGGTCGATATGGGTTCGCCGCACTCGGCGTGGCCGCAGCGGGTGCTGCGGATGCGTATTCGCTGCAAATCGCCAACCTCCTGGTTGGCAATGTTGAAGCTGCTGCTGCGCTGGAAATCACCTTACTTGGCCCGACTTTGCGTTTTTCCAGCGCGACGCGCATCGCAATCACTGGTGCTGACCTCGACGCAACGTGCGATGGACGGTCGCTTCCGGGCTGGCGCGCAATCGACTTGCCGGCAGGAACGGAACTGCACCTTGGCAACTGCCGACGCGGGGTACGTAGCTATTTGGCAGTTGCGGGTGGCGTGCAGACGCCGCTGGTATTGGGCAGCCGCGCCACCGATCTGCGGGGCGGCTTTGGAGGCATGCAGGGCCGTGCCCTGCAGCCCGGTGATCAGTTGCCGCTGGGCCCGCACTCCGAGGCATTGGCAACCCAAGTGCGCATTCACGCGCGCTGGGTGAACCCCCTGCCCGATCTCGATCTTGCCCACCCCGCCGAACTGCGAATTCTGCCGGGGAGTGATGCACTGACACCGGATACGTCGCTAGTTGGCAATCTTTGGAAAGTTGATCGGCGCAACAACCGCCAGGGCGTTCGACTGAATGGCCCGCGCTTAGCCGTCGCCGATACCAGCGAACGTGTATCGGAGCCGGTGATGCCTGGCACCATCCAATTGCCGCCGGACGGCCAGCCCATCATCCTTGGCGTCGACGCGCAAACCATCGGCGGCTATCCGCGCATAGCCCATGTGATTCGCGCCGATTGGCCACGCTTGGCGCAACTTCAAACTGGCGACGCGTTGGCATTTCGGCTGGTCGACCATAACCAAGCACAGGACGCGTGGCGAGCCCAGCGCGCACGTCTCGCGCGGATCGCGCTGGCGCTGACGCTAGCTGCCAACCACTAAAGCATTCCTCGGCTATCGCGGCGGGCAGCGTTTACCGACAGACTTCACCTATGCAAGCACGCATCGACTTCAATTGTGATCTGGGCGAGGGCTGCGGCAATGACGCCGCCATCCTGCCGTTCATCAGCTCGGCCTCGCTGGCGTGCGGCTTTCATGCTGGCGATAGCAGCACCCTGCGTGACTCGGTCGCTGCCTGCGTCGCGGCTGGCGTGGCTATCGGCGCGCATCCCTCGTTTGCTGATCGCGAGCACTTCGGCCGCCGTGAACTGACGCTTTCACCGCGTGATGTACATGCGCTGGTCGTGTTTCAAATCGGCGCCACCGCCGCTCTCGCCAAGGCCGCGGGTACTCGCCTCAATCACGTCAAACCGCATGGCGCGCTGTACAACCTCGCTGCACGTGATGCCGAGTGTGCACAGGCGATTGCTCAGGCCGTGCGCGACTGCGACCCGCAGCTGCTGTTGTACGGGCTTTCTGGTTCGGTGCTGACGGCGGCGGGCGAGCAATTGGGCCTGACCGTCGTCCATGAAGTGTTTGCTGAGCGGCGCTATCAAGCCGATGGCCAACTTGTCCCGCGCAGCCAGCCCGATGCGGTGATCGCTGACCTTGCCGAGAGCCTGCAGCAGGTCCGCTTGATGCTGAGCGAAGGCGTCGTGGTGACCCGCGATGGTTTGCGACACCCGATTCGTGCGCAGAGCCTGTGTTTGCATGGTGACCGCACCGATGCTGTCGAGTTCGCCGCCGCCGTGCGCGCC
>JANNWF010000509.1:0-1914 GCA_031408455.1 Pseudoxanthomonas sp.
GAAGTCATCCCCTTAAGCCGCCTGCTGCAGTGCCTGGTTTGGCTAGGACTGAGTTTACGACAGAGTCAACGCGATAGTTTGCACGTTCGAGACAGCGAGAAGGACGGATACCATGGCCTACGAGGCGACGCATCGACACGCCCGCATCAGCGCCCGCAAGGTGCGGCCGATCGCGGACTTGATTCGCGGCAAGCATGCCGACGAGGCCTTGGACATCCTGAAGTACATGCCACAGCGTGGCGCCAGGCTGCTGGAAAAGGTGCTGAAGAGCGCCTTGGGGAACGCCGAGGACCGACGCGCTACGAATATCGACAACCTGATTGTGGTCGACGCCCGCGTCGATGGCGGCCCGATGTTCAAGCGAGTTCGCCCACGAGCCCGCGGCATGGCGTTCATGGTCAAGCGGCGGATGGCGCACATCCACATTAGGGTGGCGGATCTGGACGAAGTGGCTAGCTAGCGATCGAGCGCCGACTCAACAGACGGCAACTCACAGACACGGCAAGATCTCAAAGCTGCAAATACTGAACACTGAGCAGAGTGAATCATGGGACAAAAAGTAAATCCGGTCGGTTTCCGCACGGGCATCATGATCGGCTGGAAGAGCCGCTGGTATGCCCCGAAGAAGGAATTCGGCAGCTTGCTGATCGAGGACCATAAGATCCGCGCATTCTGCAAGGACAAGTTCCGTTACGCCGGACTGCCGAAGATCGAAATCGAGCGGACCCGCGATGAGGTCAAAGTGATTCTGTTCGCCGCGCGGCCGGGCATCATCATCGGACGCAAGGGACAAGAAGTAGAGCGACTGCAAGCGGAACTCCAGGAGTTGGTTGGACGACGGATCAACGTCAAGATCGAAGAAGTCGCCCGCCCGGAGATTCAAGCACAGTTGGTCGCGGAAGACATCGCCGAGCAATTGTCGAAGCGAGCGAGTTTCCGTCGCACGATGAAGCGGGCGATGGAGCAAACAATGGAGGCGGGCGCCAAGGGGATTAAGGTCCAATTGGCCGGACGCTTGGGTGGTTCGGAAATGGCGCGGCGCGAGAAGCAGAGCTCCGGCTCGATTCCGTTGTCGACCTTGCGAGCCAAGATTGACTACGGCTTCACCGAAGCCAAGACGGCCCAAGGCCACATCGGCGTGCAAGTGTGGGTCAACCAAGGCATGTATCACGAGGACGAGACCAATGGCGCTGATGCCCAAGAGGGTCAAGCACCGAAAAAGCCAAAGAGGACGTATAAAAGGTAACGCGACGCGCGGCAACAGCGTTGTCTTTGGCGAGTTCGGCTTGCAGACCACGCAGGCAGGTTGGGTTCCGGCGGCTACGCTGGAGGCTGGCCGCATCGCCGCGCAGCAATACCTACGCACCGAAGGGCGACTTTTCGTGCGCGTCTTCCCACATAAACCGATCACCTCGATTCCCTTGGAAACCCGCATGGGTAAGGGAAAGGGTGAGCCGGAATATTGGGCGGCAGTGGTTAAGCCCGGCAGTATTTTGTACGAGATCGCAGGCGTAACGGAAGAAGCAGCGCGGCTGTGCTTTCGCCGACTGGCGCACAAGATGCCCGTGCGGGTGCGGTTTGTGAAGCGCAAGGCGCTGTAATATTGGAGCGCAAGGCGCTGTAACGTCGCAGCGTGGAGCGATGGGAATTTTTTGGTTGGCCGGATTCAAGAGTCGGCCGTTGATATAGCAGAGAGCAAGAGAGTAACGCGATGACTACGGCAACCGAACTTCGCGAGATGAGCGACGAGCAATTGGGTCTGACCCTGAAGGAATCGGCCGAAGCGCTGTTCCGGCTGCGGATCAAGGCTCAGACCGAGCGGCTGGAGACGCCGAGCGAGCTGCGCAAGCATCGCCGCTTGATCGCTCGCTTGAAGACGATCCAGGGCGAGCGGGAACGTAAATCGCAAGCGAC
>JANNWF010000510.1:0-45354 GCA_031408455.1 Pseudoxanthomonas sp.
GCGCAGCGCACAACCATGAAAGCCGCCTATGGCAATGGCGCTGACGCCCGTGTTCAGGCCACTAACGGCACCGGGCAACAAGCGTTGCGTCTGGCTGCCGTCGCCCAACTGACCGAAGAAGTTCAAGCCCCAGCAGAGCACCGCGCCTGCATTGCTTAGTCCGCAGCTGTGCTCTTCGCCAACGCTGACCGCTTGCATTGGGCCGGGCAGTTGCGCGGTGGCGCGCGGCGCAAAGCTCTGCGTGCTGCCGCCATCCCCGAGTTGACCGTTAAAGTTGAGGCCCCAGCAGCGCAAGGATGAATCGGCTTGCAGCGCGCAGCCATGTTCCTGGCCGACGGCAATCGCGCGGACGCCGGGGAGTAAACCGACCACGTCGGCGGGTCGCCGACTGCGCCCGATCTCACCATTGCCCAATTGGCCAACATCATTGCGGCCCCAGCACTTGACCGTGCCAGCGGCCATCAGCGCGCAGCTGTGGTCACCGCCCAAGTCGAGCGCGGTCGCGGTACCTTGCAAGCCGATTACCGGGGCGGGCGTCAGTTGGTTGTTTTCATCGCCATCGTTGCCGAGCTGATAACTGCTGTTGGCGCCCCAGCAATCAACTCCGCCACCGGCTTTCAGCGCGCAGGTGTGGTGGCCACCGGCGGCGACCTGCAGCACACCGCTGCTCAAGCCGACAGCATCGACCGCCCGCAATCGATTCTGGTCGCTGCCATCGCCGAGCATGCCAAAGAAATTATCCCCCCAACACTTGACCGCGCCGGCATCCGTCACCGCGCAGGTGTGTCGATGGCCAACCGCGATCGAGCGCACGCCGCTGGTCAACCCCACTACATCGACCGGAACATTGCGGTCGATCGTGGTGCCATCGCCGATCTGGCCGGCGTAATTGGCACCCCAACACTTCACGCCGAAGGTGGCGGTGAGCGCACAGCTATGGTTCTCGCCGGCGCCAATCTGGCGCACGCCATTGCCGAGGCCGCTGGTGGTGACGGGGGTTAGCCCAAGGAAGTCAGTGCCATCACCCAGTTGGCCGTAGAAGTTCAGGCCCCAGCACTTCACAGCGCCGCCTTGCAACAACGCACAGCTGTGATCGTCACCTGCCGTCAGCGCCAGTACGCGCTCGCCCAAATTGCGCACGCTAACCGCCAGCAAACGGTCGGTCCGGGTGTCGTCACCCAATTGCGCCAGCGAATTGCCACCCCAACAACGCGCGCCGCCTCGCTCGAACGCAGCGCAACTGTGACTGCCGCCGGCAGCGATGGCGCTGACGCTGTCGATGGGTACCGGTTGGGTAGCTGCGGGCAGCGAAAGCGCGAGCAAAACGCTCATTAGCAACCATCGACCGCCGCCGCGAAGACCAGTCGAATGGCTGCTAAAACTAATCAGGCCGGCGGTCGAAGTGAGATCCACCTGTGCTCGTATCGACATGAATTATCTCCCGTGCCGCCTAGCCCAGTTGCAACGCCGTGTCAGGCGCACGCGGCGACTGCTGGGGCACCAATCACCGTCAACTACGTACTTTAGGGATAAACCTACTCCGCATTGTGAGCCTGTTTTGTCTCGGAGTTGGTCGGCGGTTGATTCAGCCGCTTCAACGGGGTGTGGTGGTCCATCTGTGTGAGTCGGCGTTGCGCTACTTACAGCTGTGCTCAGCCCGATTCGCGGCCGCGTTCCGCCAGCAACGCCATCAGCTCGCCGCGTTCCAAGGGTTCGAGACCGCGCTCGCTCTTCAGCGCCATCAGATCGGCGAGTCGCTGGGCGCGCGTTTGTTTTTCCAACTGGCCAACGGCGTCGAGAAACTCGGCCTGCCAGCCGGATTCGGCAGCAGGAAAGTCGCTGAGTACTAATTTGTTCAAGGCCACGGCTTCTTCGCGGCCTTCGAAATGCATCAGCAGACTGGCCGCATTGAGCCCCGGCCGGTTGCGACACAGGTCGAGCAGTTCGATCAGTAGCTGAATTCCAGGCTGGCGCAATTCGCCAAACAGCCACGGTGGTTGCAGCGCCAAAGCCAGTTCGGGCTTGTGCAGCAGCAACGAAATGATCGCGCGGACTACGCTGCGCCGCACCGTCGCAGGCGCTCGTGTGGATGGCCTTGACCCCTCGACTGCGCGCGCTGGCGCGCCGCGATCCACTCCGGTCAGCTCGATCAGTCGCTGTTGCATCAGGTCGCGAAAGGCACCATCGGGAATCACTTCCAGCAGCGGTTTGGCGCGCTCAGCAAGGCGGGCCTTGCCTTCCAATCCCTGCAAGTTGACGTCACGCGACAGCTCGGCGAACAGAAATTCAGACAGTGGCATCGCCGCTTGCAAGCGCAGCTCGAAGCCAGCCGCACCTTCCTTGCGAACGATGCTGTCCGGATCTTCGGTGTCGGGCAGGAATAGAAAGTGCGCTTGGCGGCCGTCCTTCATCCGCGGCAGCACCGATTCCAACGCTTTCCAAGCGGCGCCACGACCGGCACGGTCGCCATCAAAACAGAAGAACACATCGGCGGCGTTACGGAACAACAGTTCCGCGTGATCGGGTGTGGTCGCGGTGCCCAGCGTTGCCACCGCCGTGGTCACGCCGTACTGAAACAGCGCCACCACGTCCATATAGCCTTCCACCACCACGATGTGCGGGATTTTGCTGTGCGCTTGCCGCACCTGCCACAGGCCATATAACTCGCGACCTTTATGGAACAGCGGTGTTTCCGGTGAATTGAGATATTTCGGCGAGTCGTCTTTGCCGAGCACGCGACCGCCAAAAGCAATCACGCGGCCTCGTCGATCATGGATAGGGAAAATGATCCGATCACGAAACTTGTCGTAGACGCGGCCGTTGTCGCTTTTCGACAGTAGGCCGGTGCGTTCGAGCAAGTCCAGTCGGCGCGGATCCGTGCCGAGCGCGACCTTCAACGCGTCCCAGCCATCCGGCGCGTAGCCAATCGCGAAGCGCTCGCGCACGTTGGCGTCAACACCACGCTGATCCAGATACTCGCGAGCCTTTGGCGAGCTGCCGAGCTGTTGGCGAAAAAAGCCAGCCGCCGCTTCGCAGGTGGCCACCAGTTCACTGAGGTCACCTTGTTGATGATGCTGGCGGGTTTCGCGCGGCACCTCCACGCCGGCGCGCTTGGCTAGCTCCTCGACGGCATCCAGAAACTCGAGACGGTCGTATTCCATCAGGAATTTGATCGCGCTGCCGTGCGCGCCGCAGCCAAAGCAGTGATAAAACTGCTTGATCGGGCTGACGGTGAAGCTCGGCGAGCGCTCATCGTGGAAGGGACAGCGCCCCGAATACTCGCGGCCTTGCCGCTTCAGCGGCACCCGCCCGCCGATCAACTCGACGATGTCGGAGCGCGCCAGCAGGTCGTCGATGAATGCGTCGGGGATGCGGCCAGCCATGCCGCGATTATGCGCGATGGGCGTTGGGTCGCTGGCGTGGGGTCGAACGGTATCAGGGCGCAATGGCTAACCCTTGACGCTCGTCATCCCCGCGACTGTTCGCTCGCTGCGCTCACAGTCGCGGGAATGACGGTTCGTTTTAATTAGGCCTAAGGAAGTGCCATTGGGATCAAGGCATCACTCATCGGCGGATCGGGTCGATGTGTTCTGCTCACACTTTCAACCTGCCAGCTTAGCCTTCACCTTGGCGGACGCTTGACCCACATCCGCTTTGCCAGCGATGCGCGGCTTCAGTACCGCCATGACCTTGCCCATGTCAGCAGGCGAGGTCGCGCCGCTTTCAGCAATTGCTGCAGTAATCGCGGCATCCAAGTCGGCGGCGTCCATCTGCGCCGGCAAATAGGTTTGGATCACGCCAATCTCGTAACGCTCGATGGCAGCCAAGTCTTCGCGCTTGGCCGCTTCGAACTGCGAAACCGAATCCTTGCGCTGCTTGAGCATCTTTTCCATCACCTGCAGCACGATGACGTCAGTGATCTCGATTCGCTCGTCCACTTCGCGCTGTTTGAGTGCTGCATTGATCAAGCGGATAACGCCCAAGCGGTCTTTCTCGCCTGACTTCATCGCCGCCTTCATGTCTTCGATTAGCTGCTGTTTCATGCTCATTTCAAGTACTCCAATGGCGGCTTGCGGGCAGTGGTCTGGATGGCGAGCCTAGCCAAATCCACAAATGCAAAAAGCCGACAGCGCAATGCGCTACCGGCTTGGTGGCTTGCTGGCGGCCCTTACTTAAGAAGGTCCGCCGACGCTCGCTGACTAGTAGAGACGCTGCCGCTTGGTAACGTCGCGGGACACACGACGCAAATGGCGCTTCACCGCGGCGGCTGCTTTACGCTTGCGCTCTTGGGTCGGCTTCTCATAGAACTCGCGCTTGCGGGTTTCGGCCAACACGCCAGCCTTTTCGCAGGTGCGCTTGAAGCGGCGCAGGGCAAACTCAAACGGCTCGTTTTCGCGGACTTTGACGCTCGGCATGATATCTCCGGGGGATGGAATGCAACTGCCCCCGCTGGCGGGGAGCCGCGTATGATAACGAAGCGTTACGCCGGCGGCAAGTTGCGTCTTTGTCCCCGGATTCCGCCGACGCCCACATCGGCGTCGGATCGCCAGACAGAGACTCGTATTGTGATCGTCCTCGGCATCGAAACTTCCTGCGATGAAACCGGCGTTGCGCTGTACGACAGCGAACGTGGGTTGTTATCCCACACCCTCTACAGCCAAGTTCGGCTGCACGCCGACTACGGCGGCGTGGTACCCGAGCTTGCCAGTCGCGATCACGTGCGCAAGTTGCTGCCGCTGGTTCGGCAAGCGCTGGTTGACGCGGGTGCATCGATGGATGATGTGGGTGGGGTCGCCTACACCGCCGGACCGGGATTGATCGGCGCCTTGTTGGTCGGTGCAGCGACCGCCCGTGCGATGGCATGGGCGCTGGACCTGCCGGCGATTGGCGTGCATCACATGGAAGGTCATCTGTTGGCGCCGCTATTGGAGGCCGACCCACCGGCGCCACCGTTTGTTGCCTTGTTGGTATCGGGCGGACACACGCAATTGGTCGATGTGCGCGCGATCGGCGATTACAAAGTGCTGGGTGAAACCTTGGATGACGCTGTCGGTGAGGCGTTTGATAAGACCGCCAAGCTGATTGGCTTGCCGTATCCCGGTGGTCCGGAGTTGGCCAAACTGGCGACCCAGGGGCGACCCGGTCTATACAAGTTTTCTCGTCCCATGACTGATCGACCGGGCCTCGATTTCAGTTTTTCTGGTTTGAAGACGCAAGTGTTGCTGGCTTGGCAAAATTGCGACAAGGCGGCGCAAACCCGCGCCGATCTCGCACGTGGCTTTGAAGACGCCGCGGTGGAGACGCTCACCATCAAGTGTGAGCGTGCGCTTGCCCACACCGGACATCCAACCTTGGTGGTGGCAGGCGGAGTGGGCGCCAACCTGCGCTTGCGCGAACGCTTGGCCGAGGTCGCCAAGCAGCGGCAAGTTCGCGTGTGTTTTCCACGTCACGAGTTCTGCACCGACAACGGAGCGATGATTGCCTTCGGCGGTTGGCTGCGGCTACGCGATGGCCAACGCGAGCCGCTGGCGATCACCGCCCGGCCACGTTGGGATATGGCGGCGATGGCGGGGCATGTGGCAGCGTGATGCGGGCAGCTCCCAGCTCCCAACCCCGGATTCGCTCAATGGACTACATCTTCATCGATGCGCTGAAGATCGATACGATCATCGGCATTCATCCACATGAGCAGATCGCTGCGCAAGCACTGCGGCTTTCGTTGCGAATGGGCTTCGACAATCGACTGCCTGCCGTCAGCGAACGCGTGGAAGACACGCTCGATTACGACACCATCGCTACCCGCTTGCGTCTGCATGCACAGTCGCGCAGCTGGTTGTTGATTGAGACCTTGGCGGAAGCCAGCGCGCAGCTGTTGAACATCGAGTTCGGCGTCAGTTGGCTACGCCTGCGTATCGACAAACCGCAGGCGGTGCCGCAGGCGACATCGGTCGGCGTGATCATCGAGCGCGACTTTCGACCAGACGCCAGCAATGGCTGAATCTTCAGCGCCAAGCCGATGGCTGTTGGTGCTCGGTAGCAATGCCAATGCCGAGACATTGCTGGCGCGGGCGCGGGCGGACTTGAGCACGCTGGGTGAGATTGTCGGCAGCAGCCGCACCGTCGAAGGCGCTGACATCGGTGGCGGTGAGCAGCCTTATCTCAACCAGTTGGTCGAACTGCAAATGGACGCCGAGGTGGAAGCTATTCGCGCTGCGGTCAAGCGGATCGAAACTGGCTTGGGTCGCTCTGCGCAGCGGATGGCGAGCGGGATCTGCGATCTGGATATCGACGTGGTGGCGCGCTTGGATAGTGCTGAGCTCACGTGGCTCGCTGACAAGCCACGCCGAATTCCGGCGGTGCAACAGTTGTTGAGCGAACGTTTTGGGGTCGAACAGCTGAGTGTCGATAGACGTTGACCTCGGCGTTCGATTGAATCGGCGTTCAATTGAATCAACCTTCGATTGAATCGACGCTCAGATAAACAGCGAGCGCCCCCCATCGATGCGGATGATCTGGCCGGTGACATAGGGCGCATCGGCGATCAGCCAGCGCACGGCTTCGGCGATATCTTGCGGCTGGCCTTGCCGCCGTAGCGCGGTGCGGTCCACCACGATGCCCAAGGTTTCCGCCTTTACCGGATTCTCTGACCACAGCATGTTGCCGGGCGCGACGCCGTTGACGCGCACTTCTGGCCCCAGCTCACGGGCCAGTGACAGCGTCATCATGCCCAGCGCCGCTTTCGCCATGCAGTACACCGTGTGTTGTTCCAACGGACGCTCGGCGTAGATGTCGACGATGTTTATCACGCAACCACGTTGCGCACGCAGCGCTTGGCTGGCCGCTTGGGTGAGAAACAGCGGGCCCATCGCATTGGCGGAGAACAGTGCATCCCAGTCGTCGCGAGTAATGCTGCCGACGGGTGTGCGGTAATAACTCGACGCATTATTGACCAGTGCATCCAGCCGACCAAAGCGCAGCAGGGTTGCGTCGATGAGACCAGGGAGCTGATCGAGTTGGGCGAGGTCGCCCTGCAAAAGCAGAGTGCTGTTCGCACGTATGCCTTCGAGCTCCGCAGCGAGTGCACGCGCCTCTGCTTCGGAATCGCGGTAGTGCAGCGCGAGGTCATAGCCGGCCGCATGCAGGCACCGCGCGATGGCGGCGCCGATGCGTTTGGCGGCACCGGTAATTAACGCTGCAGGTCGAATCGTAGGCGTCATCGCTGGCAGGCCAGAAGTCGTGGCCTGCGATGTTAGGGGGTTGTGAGGTCCGTTTGGGATTTCGGCGAAGTGCTGCCAACCGCTACATTGCGCGACATGATTCCTCTTTCACTCCCCGAACCTGATGCCGAGGCGCGCCTCCACAGCGATGCCTTGCTTGCTGCCATCACCCGAGAGATCCGCGCAAGCGGTGGTTGCATCCCATTCTCGCGCTATATGGAGCTGGCGCTGTATGCGCCAGGGCTTGGTTACTACAGCGCGGGTGCGACCAAGTTCGGCGCGGCGGGCGATTTTGTCACCGCGCCCGAGTTGGGACCGCTGTTTGCACGCAGCGTCGCCAATGCCTTCGCGCGCACGCTTTATTTGTTGGGAGGCGAGGCTGACATCGTTGAACTGGGCGGCGGCAGTGGCGTGTTTGCACGCGACGCCCTGTTGGCCCTGCAAAAACTGGGTGCACTGCCTTCGCGCTATCGCATTTTGGAGCCCAGCGCCGATCTGCGGCAGCGCCAGTGCGAGCTTCTTGGCAGACAACTACCGACCAATCTGTTTGCGCGAGTTGAATGGTTGGATGGCTTGCCCGAACAGCCTTGGCGTGGCGTGTTGTTCGCTAACGAAGTGCTGGATGCTCTGCCGACCACGCGCTTTGTGATCGGCGAGGAGGAGTTGCAGGAAGAAAACGTCGGTTTGGATGCCAACGGCATGCTGGTAAGGGTGGATCGCCCTGCGGACGCCTTGCTGCTGCGCGCGGTCAATCACATCGAGCACGCCTTGGGCGCACGCTTTCCGGTTGGCTATCGCTCGGAAGTGCTGGTGCAACTGCCGTGGTGGTTAGCGGCGGTGAGCGGCTCGCTTGCGCAAGGCTTGGTCCTGTTCTTGGATTATGGCTACCCACGCAGCGAGTTCTACTTGCCTGAGCGCGTCGATGGCACGCTGATTTGCCACTACCGCCATCGCGCGCATGCCGAGCCGCTATGGCTGCCTGGTCTGTCCGACATCACCGCATTTGTCGACTTTAGCGCAGTGGCCGAAGCGGGCGTTGCGGCTGGATTAAAGCTCGCCGGCTTTGCCCCACAGGCGGGATTCTTGCTGGGTTGCGGCTTGCTCGATCAGTTGGCAGTGGCGCAGGCAGAAGCAGCCGATGATGCGACCGCTGCCGCCCGTGCCAATGAGCAAGCTCGCCGGTTGCTTTTGCCAGGAGAAATGGGCGAGCGCTTCAAGGCGATAGGCCTGCAACGAGGGGTCGATGTGTCGGCTCTGTTTGCCGAAGCGGATCGACGCGGGCGGTTGTAGGCGGTGCAGTAGTCCGAAGGGCTCCGCGGTCCCACGAACGACCCAGCTGAGATCAGCTCAG
Source organism: Pseudoxanthomonas sp. (assembly GCA_031408455.1). Classification (GTDB taxonomy): domain Bacteria; phylum Pseudomonadota; class Gammaproteobacteria; order Xanthomonadales; family Xanthomonadaceae; genus JANNWF01. The sequence goes on from JANNWF010000510.1 coordinate 8,569, forward strand.
CCCCGCGCCGGCCTTGGCGTCGCCCACATCCGAATATTCGCCCGCATCACCTCAATCCCCGCCGGGTCAGTGATGCTGACCTTGATCGGCAACTCATAGCCTTGCTCGGCATGCACCGCCGGCACGTCGGGTGTGCCGATGGCGCGCATGCGGCCATTCGCTTTGGCGAGGTATTCGACTTCCATGCCCTTGGGTATCCAACGCATCGACACCGGCAGGCTGGCTTCTGAGCAAAGGCCAGCCACCATTTCCGCCAAATTGCACAAGGCGATCGCGTGCACGGTGCCGATGTGGTTTTGTACGCTGCGTCGGTGGGCGATTTCGATCATGCACCGGTCTGGCGCAAGCGTCAGCACCTGCGGCCGAATACTGGCGAAGTAGGGTGCTTTCCAACACACCAAGCGGCTGAATAACCAGCCGCCCGCTGGCAACTTCACCAGCCGGCGGTATTGCGCCAGAGTATTGGGGATCGCGGTCATGCTTGGCTCCCTTATGCCGCCGCGCGGCGCTGCAGGTTGTGCGATGCCATGGCGGCTGACTCCAGCTCGCGCGGATCGAAATCATCGACGCTGATGGTGTCGTGAACGATCACTTGCAGCTCATTGAGCAAGGCGATTTCGTCCACACTCAACATGCCCTTCAATTGCGCTTCGTGCAGTTGCGCATGCGTATCCAGCGAGGTGAGCTCGCCGGACTTCACCAGCTTCTGAAACTTGCGTTCTACCGGCTCGGCGGCAATGGCTTTCGGCAGCGCCGCGTTGATCCGCCCGGCCGGATTATTGGCGCAAGGGGTGAGAAACACGCCCTCGCCGATGCGGTCGCGGGTTTCCGATGGATTCATTAGCAGGTTGGCGGCACGATGACCCAAGCGATCTGACGGTGCCTGTGCGCGCCGGCCCCACGGAAACACCAGTGCCCAGAGCAAATAGCCGGCGGGACGAATCGGGAAGTTGCGCAAAGCCGCCGACAGCGCCAGCTCAATCTTGTGCGCCGAATCGTGAAACGCCCATGCCAACAGTGGCCGCTCGGAAGCCGGGCAGTCGCGGTCTTCATAGCGCTTGAGCATGGCCGAGGCGATGTACAACTGACTCAACACGTCGCCCAGCCGACCCGACAAACTCTCCTTGAACTTCAGCTTGCCGCCGAGCAGCAACATCGAAGTGTCGGCAACCAAGGCCAAGTTGGCCGAGTAGCGATTGAGCTTGCGGTAGTAGCGACGCGTATACGCATCACCAGGAACGCGACCGATGGTCGACCCGGTCAGCCCCAGCACCCAACTGCGCACCGCGTTCGACACCGCAAAGCCAATATGACCAAACAGATTGCGGTCGAACTCATTGAGGCGGGTCTCCGGATCCGGATGTTGGGCGGCTTGCATCTCTTTCAGCACCCACGGATGACAGCGGATCGCGCCCTGGCCAAAGATCATCAGAGAGCGGGTCATGATGTTGGCACCCTCGACGGTGATCGAGATCGGTGCCGCCTGCCAACCGCGGCCCAAGTAATTTTTCGGCCCCAGGATCACGCCCTTGCCGCCGTGAATATCCATCGCGTCGCGGCCGACTTCGCGGGCCAGCTCCGTGCAGTGATACTTGGCGATGGCCGAGGGAACGGCGGGCTTTTCGCCACGATCCACCGCCGCTGCGGTTGATTCGGAGAGCGCGCTGATCGCATAGCTATAGCCAGCGATTCGCGCCAGCGCTTCTTCGACGCCTTCAAAGCGACCAATAGACAGGCCAAATTGTTTTCGGATGCGCGCATAGGCACCGCTGGTGACGGCGGCCAACTTCGAACAACCGCTGGCGGTGGAGGGCAGGGTGATCGCACGGCCCACCGACAAACACTCGACCAGCATCCGCCAGCCTTGGCCGATGTATTCCTCGCCACCAATCAGCTGCGCCAGTGGCAAGAAAATGCCGTTGCCACGCACCGGGCCGTTCTGAAACGCGCAGTTCAGCGGGAAATGCCGGCGTCCGATTTCAAGGCCAGTCGCGCTGCGCGGAACCAGCGCCAAGGTGATGCCGCGGTCCTTCTCCTCAGACAGCAAGCCGTCGGGATCCAGCAAACGAAACGCCAGTCCGATGACGCTGGCCACCGGCGCCAAGGTGATGTAACGCTTATCGAAGGTCAGCTTGACGCCCAGCACTTTGGCGCCATTCCAGTCGCCCTCGCAGACGATGCCGTAGTCCGGCAACGAGGTTGCATCAGAACCGGCAAAGGGGCCAGTCAGGGCGAAACACGGGATTTCGCGGCCGTCGGCCAAACGCGGCAAATAGTGATTTTTTTGCTCGTCGGTACCGTAGTGCAGCAGCAATTCGGCCGGTCCCAGCGAGTTCGGCACGCCGACCGTGGAGGAAAGGGTGCTGGAAATCGAGGCGAGCTTCTGAATCACCTTGTGATGGCCCAGCGCGCTGAAGCCCAAGCCACCGTATTGCTTCGGGATAATCATGCCGAAGAACCGGTTCTTCTTCAGGTACTCCCAGACTTCGGGGGCAAGGTCGGCACGATCATGGGTGGTTTCCCAGTCATTGGTTAGCTTGCAGACTTCCTCGACCGGTCCGTCAATGAAGGCGCGCTCTTCGGTGCTGAGTTCAGGCTTTGGTTGGGCCAGCAGTTGTTTCCAGTTCGGCAAGCCCGAGAACAACTCGCCCTCCCACCCCACCGTGCCAGCCTCAAGCGCGGTTTTCTCGGTATCTGAGAGCTGCGGCAGCATCTTCGTATAGATAGCCAGCAAAGGCGCGGTGAGCTTGCTGCGGCGCGTCGGCACATGCAGCAAAGGCACGGCTATCACTAGCAACAGCAGACTGGCGATGACCGTCGCTGCCACGCTTGCGTCGAACAGCAAGCCCGAGGCGACGAGAGCGGCCACACTCAAGCCCGCCCAGATATGCAAAGACACCCGCAAGTAGGCTGCCAACAATCCGGCAACCAACAAAGCGAGAAAGGGAGTGAGAACGCTCATGACGATGCTCCAGTGGACGCTTCGGCGGCTGCCAAAGTGGTGAGAAATCCGAGGATGGTGGCGGTAAATTGATCGTTGCGGTCGCCGGCGACCATGTGGGTGGCATCGGCGATTTGCACATGCTGAGCATGCGGCACCAGTTGCAAGAATTCGTCAACGTGGCGGCTGGAAACCAGGTCACTTAGGCCGCCGCTGATTAGCAGCGTTGGCATCTGTACGCGACGCGCGGCGGCGACCAGGTCGTCTTGATAACGTTCGCCTCCACGCGCAATCTGATTCAGCAAGCGCGGGTCCCAATGCCAACGCAAGCGGCCGTCTGCGCGCTTCACCAGCAGGCTGCGCATTTGCTCGGGGGACTTGCGCGCTCGCCGGTGTGGCAGGTAGGCGGCGATGGCATCAGCGGCGTGCTCGAAATCGGCAAATCCATCCGGATGCGCACTCATGAAGTCGAGTATTCGCGTCACGCCCTCGGCTTCCCAGCGTGGCGTAATGTCGACCAAGACCAAGGCGCGAAAGCGTGTCGGTGTCCGCGCCGCGCTAAACATCCCGATCAAGCCGCCCATGGAGGCGCCAACCAGCACCGGCGCAGCGCCCGCTGGCAGGCTGGCAAGATCAGCCACAGCGTCGAGGTCGTCGACAAACTGCTGCATCGAATAGGCCTGATGTGGCGGGTTCCAATCACTGCTACCGTGGCCGCGAGCGTCAACCAACAGCGAGCGGTAGCCTGCTTGCGCCAGACAATTCGCCGTGTTTTCCCACGCTTGGCAAGTCTGCCCAAAGCCGTGCGTAAACAGGACCGGCTGCGCTTGGTTGGCACCGTGCGTGAGCATCCCCAACGCGACGCCATCAGCACGCGCCAGCCGCGTCGTCATAGGCGCAGACACGGCAGGTTTTACAAAGGGAATGGCAGCCATACGGCAGAGTATGGAATGGTCGCGGGTGGATTGTCAATACGCATGCGTATGGAACTCCTTGCGCTGGCCGATTTGGTTCGAATCCGACGATCTCAGCTTGCGCCCGCTGCCGGCATCGCTAGACTCGCCATATGTCAACAGTCCTCAACAAAGCTGAACGTGCCCCTCGTCTGTCTGCAGGTGACTGGGCGCAAGCGGCCCTCGATTTGCTTGCCGAAGCCGGCGTCGCGGGCGTGGCCGTCGAACCGCTCGCACGCCGACTCAATGTCACCAAGGGCAGTTTTTACTGGCACTTCCCCTCCCGTGATGCCCTGCTGGCTGCCGCGCTGGAACGTTGGGAGCAGACCGAGCTGGAAGAGGTATTTGCGCGATTAGAAGGCATCGCCGATCCGCGTGAACGCATGAACGAGCTGTTCCGTCGAGTTGCGGTGGAAGCCAAGGGCCACATCATCTACTCGGAATTGCTCAAAGCGCTGGACCACCCGCTGGTTCAGCCGGTGATGGAGCGTGTCTCCAAGCGGCGCTTGGACTATTTGGGTTTGTCGTTTCGCCAAATCGGCATGCCGCGAGCGGAAGCCCAGCAGCGCGCGCGCCTCACCTACGCCGCATACGTTGGCTTTTTGCAACTTTCGCTGCAACTGAAGCAGCCACGCTTGAGCCACGAAGATTTCGATGACTACGTCGCGCATGTGGTTAATACGCTGATTCCTTGAGCGGCCCGGTTGGTTTGCGGCAGCCAATAATCTGCTGTCACCCAGGACTTCCCTAGCAGACTGTCGGACTTGGGTCGGCCGGGCTGCGTTGAGAGAAACGGCAACTGCAGACACCTCAAAAAACGAACTCCGAGACTGGAACTTACTTTCTCAGTAAGTGCAATATGCTCGGCCTTGTTTCACCCGTGGGCATCCAAACTCCGCCCACGCGAGCTAAAATCACAGGTTAAGTCCGGCGCAAGCCGCCATTCGTTGGCGCCTTAGCTTGCCAAACCCCACCATTTCGGCGCACTTGCCGAGGAGCTTTTCACTCTCATGCCAAGCCAGCTTGCTGCCCTTAACCACTGGGTCGAGTCCGTCGTCCAATTGACCCAGCCACAGGCGATACACTGGTGCGATGGATCGGACGCGGAGTATCAGCTGCTGGTTGAAGGCATGTTGGCGACCGGTGATCTGCTAGCGCTTAACCCCGAGACGCATCCGCGATCCTACCTGCATCGGTCGCATCCGGGGGACGTTGCGCGCGTCGAACACCTAACATACGTATGCACTGCCGAGCGCGAGGACGCAGGCCCCAATAATCCGTGGATGGCGCCGGCCGAAGCGCACGCCAAGATGGATGCGCTGTTTGCAGGCTGCATGCGTGGTCGCACGCTGTATGTCGTGCCTTACTGCATGGGCCCGATTGACTCCAAGCTGGCGCGTTGTGGAGTGGAGATCACCGATAGCGCCTACGTGGCGGCCAACATGCGGATCATGACGCGGATGGGCGCGGCGGCGTTGGCGCGGATCGAGCGCGAAGGGACCTTTGTTCGCGGTCTGCATTCCATCGGCGAGCTAGATCCTGAGCGTCGTTTCATCATGCATTTTCCGGCTGAGTTGACGATCAAGTCGTTCGGCTCTGGCTACGGCGGTAATGCCTTGTTGGGCAAAAAATGCCATGCGCTGCGCATTGCCAGTTCGCAGGCGCGTGACGAGGGCTGGTTAGCCGAGCACATGTTGATTCTTGGGGTCGAGAATCCGACGGGCGCAACCCACTACATCGCCGCCGCTTTTCCGAGCGCTTGCGGCAAGACCAACCTTGCGATGCTCATTCCGCCAGAAGGCTACCGCCAAGCGGGCTGGAAAATTTGGACAGTGGGCGATGACATTTGCTGGATGCGGCCCGGTGTCGACGGCCGCTTGTGGGCGATCAATCCAGAGGCTGGTTACTTTGGGGTGGCCCCGGGCACCAGCGAAAAAACCAATCCCAACGCGTTGGCGACGTTGAGCCACGACGCGATCTTTACCAATGTCGCATTGAACGCGGACAACCAGCCGTGGTGGGAAGGTTTGCCCGGTGCGCCGGTCACTGACTGGCGCGGCCGTGATTACGATCCTGCGAATGGGCCGGCAGCCCACCCCAACTCACGTTTCACCGTGAGTGCAAAGCAGTGCCCGAGTTTCAGCCCGCGCGCCGAAGACGCGCAAGGCGTGCCGATCTCGGCGATCGTGTTCGGTGGTCGTCGCGAATCGCTGGTGCCCTTGGTGTTTCAGGCGCGCGATTGGCGGCACGGCGTGCTGCTTGGCGCGTCGATGGCATCGGAGACCACCGCCGCCGCGACTGGCGCGGTCGGTGTAGTGCGTCGCGATCCGATGGCGATGAAGCCGTTTTGTGGTTACAACTTCGGCGACTATTTTGCGCATTGGTTGAGCTTCGATATCCCCAGCGCCAAGTTGCCGCAGATTTTTCACGTCAATTGGTTTCGTAAAGCGAGCGACGGCAGCTTCATTTGGCCGGGGTTCGGCGACAACTTGCGGGTGCTGGAGTGGATGCTGGCCCGAGTTGAGGGCAGAGTGGATGCGCTGGCAACACCCATTGGGTACCTGCCCAAGGGTGGCGACCTGCATCTGGACGGGCTCAAACTATCGACCCAATCGGTCGATGCGTTACTGCATGTCGACATCGAGGGTTGGCAGGCAGAGTTGGACGCCATTGCAGCGTTCCTGAGCGAATTCGGAAAGCGCTCGCCAGCCGCACTCACAGCTGAAATTGCCCGGGTGGCCAACGCGCTCGCCAGCCAAGCAGCCAGCATGCCGATGCGGCGGGTGGCTGTCGGCTAGCGGCAACGCGTTGCCAAAGCCCTGTCCATAAAGCGTCGCTTGGGTGAAGGCGTTTTTCTGCCATCACTTTGACTTACCGCTGCCGGCTGAGCACCGTTTTCCAATGGCCAAGTACGCGCGCCTGCATGCGCGCGTGCTGGCCGCTGCGCCCCGCCTCGCCATCGAACTGATAGAGCCTGAGGCGGCCAGCGAAGAGGATCTGCTGCGCGTGCATTGCCCGAAATACGTGGCGCAAATGCTCGCCGGTGAAGTCTCCGACGCACAAATGCGGCGGATCGGGTTTCCGTGGTCAGCCGCCATGGTCGAGCGCTCCCGCCGCTCGTCGGGCGGAACGATAGCCGCGTTACGAGCTGCACTCTCGGGAGAGGGCGTCGCTGTCAACTTGGCGGGCGGAACCCACCATGCAGCGTTTGACCGTGGCGGCGGCTACTGCGTGTTCAACGATGCCGTGATTGCCGCCCGCCATACGCAGCACGCGGGCCTTGCGCGCCGAGTGCTGATCGTTGACCTCGATGTACATCAAGGTGATGGCACGGCGTTGCTGTGCGCCCACGACGCCAGCATCTTTACCTTTTCAATGCACGCCGAGCGCAACTATCCGGCCAACAAGCCGCCGTCTGATATGGACGTTGCGTTGCCGAGTGGCACCGATGACGCGCGCTATTTGGATTGCTTGGCGAATTGGCTACCGATAGCGCTGGACCGAGTGCAGGCCGATGCCGTCATCTATTTGGCGGGTGCTGATCCTTATGTCGGCGATCGTCTCGGGCTACTGGCGATGAGCAAGCCAGGCTTGGCGCAGCGTGATCGCATGGTGCTGGCCGCCGCTCAGCGCTTAGGGTTGCCGACCGCCGTCTGCATGGCCGGTGGTTATGCTCATGATGTCGACGACATCGTCGATATTCATTTCGCCACGGTGAGCATGGCGGCGGGGTTTGCCGTGCCGAGCCAACCTTTGCGTTCGATGGGCTGAAAGATCACCCATTTGCGAGATCGTCGGTTCGTCATCTAAACCATCGCGCAGCCTTCGGCATCCGATGGATCATGCTCGCTATGCTCCCGACGCCTGACTTGTTCCCGCCCGCTGAATCCGTCGACGACGACGCTGTTCTCGTGCGGCGCGCGGCTGGCGGTAGTCAAGCCGCGTTTGAACAGCTTTACCGACGTCACGTCAGCCGTGTGCATGGGGCAATTTGGCGCTTGCTGGGCGGGTTCGAGGCACGGGCCGAGGAATTGACCCAAGACGCCTTCGTGCGCGCATGGCAGGCATTGCCGAGTTTCCGTGGCGAAAGCGCTTTCGGCACTTGGTTGTACCGGCTGGCCATCAACACGGCCTTGATGGATCTGCGGCGACGTGCCGGAGGCGCCGCCAATGAAACGTCCGACGACAGCCTCGGATTGCATGCTTCGGCGGCCGCCGAGCCCAGTCTGGGCATTGATTTGTCTGCGTTGGTTGCCCGTCTGCCACCGCGGGCGCGAGCGGTGTTGATTCTGTTTGATATCGAAGGCTGGACACACGAGGAAATTGCGCTGCAGCTGGAAATGGCCGTAGGCAGCTCAAAGGCGCAGCTGCATCGCGCACGTGGCTTGCTGCGACAACATTTGGGAGGATCTCGATGACCGAGTTTGAACTGCGTCGCCAGCTGCGCGAATTGCGCCGCGAACGTGAGCCGGAGCGAGACTTGTGGGCCGGCATCGCCACGCGCTTGGCAAGTAACGAGGTGCCAGTCTCGCCAGCGCCACCCTCGCGCCGATGGGGCTGGATGGGATCGGCCATCGCAGCCAGCGCCGTCTTGGCTGCATTGCTGCTCGGGGTGTCGAACCTACCACCGGCTGGACCAGCCACTGAAGGCCAGCGGCAAACCGCTAAATCGGCCAGCTTGCTTTCGCGCAACGCGGATGGACTCGCACTCGAGTACCGCGCGGCGCTGACCAGTTTGCCTCCGGTGGCAGTGCCGTCCGAGCTGCAATCGACTCTGGAACTGCTTGATAGCAGCGCCGAGCAACTGCAGAGCGCTCTGCGCCAGCAACCGCAATCCCTGTTTTTGCTTGAGCAATTGCGGCGGGTGTACGCCCGTCGCCTCCAGCTCAGTCGACCCACTTGGCTAACTTAGCCATTCGTTTGAGGATTCAGATATGCGCACGATTACCCCCGCAGCAGTGATCACATGGTTGGCCTCCAGTTTGCTAGCGGTCGCCTCGGTGCAAGCAAGCGAACCGATCAACGAAACGCGAGAAATCGCCGCCAACGGCACCGTTGAGATCGAGAATGTACGCGGCAGCATTCGCGTCGAAGCCAGCGAGCGCTCTGACGTCGCCATCACCGGCACCTTGGGCGAAGGTGTCAAGGGCCTGCGAATCACCGGCGATGGTCAACACCTGTCGATCGAGGTCGAATACCCGGATTCGGGCGGCGGTTGGTTTGGAGGTTGGGGAGGAAGCAAGGCGGAAAGCAGCGACCTGCGGGTGCAACTGCCGGCGACCGTGTCGATCGACGTGAGCAGTGTTTCGGCCCACGTTGAGATCACAGGCTCCGCCGGTCAGCACAGCGAAATCAATAGTGTCAGCGGCCGGGTGGACTATGCCGGCACCGCCAACGAACTTGAAATTGAAACGGTGAGCGGTGCCATTGACTTCACCGGCGCCGCCAGCAATGCCAGTGTGCAATCGGTCAGCGGCGGCATCGATATCCAGGCGGCGATTGCAGAGCGGCTGGTCACTGAATCGGTTTCCGGCGACGTGAAGCTGGGCGCGCAGCAGCCATTGCAACGCCTGCAAGTATCGACCGTGTCGGGCGACCTGCAGCTGTCTGCCCAGACGGCCGCCGGCGCACGGTTTGACATTGAGAGCCTGAGTGGCGACGTGCAGTTGCAGCTTGTGTCGGGTACATCCGCCCGCTTGCGCGCCGAGACCTTCAGCGGAAACCTCGACAGCGACGTTGGTACGGTCGAGCGCGAAGAGTATGGGCCTGGTGCCCATCTCGACGCGCAGCTACTCGACGGCAAAGGCGACATTCGGGTGGAGTCGTTTTCGGGCGGTATCCGCCTGCGTTCCAAATAGGGTCTGCATAGGTCAGCAGACTCCGCGCCTTTGCTGGCCTCCAACCTCAGCGAGCAACCGCCGCGCCTGCGGCAGGTTGTTGCAAAATAGCAACAGTCATGTTGCATCGGGGTTTCGCTGTTAAATATTTGTTGCTAGACTCCGCCGTACCCGTGAGCCTAAGGCAGGCAATGCCTGCTCGGCCGGTACTTCCATGGACCGGAAGACTCAACCTTTTCTGATCCGCGATGCTGATCTTGAAGCTGTATCAAGAAATTACCCTCTGACGTTGGAGAGAGCGAATGAATTGCAACCGTAATCTGCTGAGCGACGCAGTGCGCCTCGGCCTTCTGGCCGGTGCCATCGGCCTGATGGGCCTCACTGCAACACCTGCCTTCGCGCAAAGCGATGAAGAAGAAAAAGCCACCGCTGAAACCCTTGACACGGTGACCGTCACTGGTACCCGCATCAAGAGCCAGGCCATTACCGCCTCGTCCCCCGTGGTCGAGATCCAGCGCGAAGAGTTCCAGTACGCAGGTGCGACCCGCGTTGAGGACTTGGTCAACCAGTATCCGCAGCTGTCGCCGGCGTTCGACTCCTTCAGCAACAACCCGTCGCTCGGCTATCCGACTGTCGATCTGCGTGGCTTGGGCGCACAGCGCACCTTGACCTTGGTCAACGGCTTCCGTCTGGCCACTGGTGCCGGTGAAGTCGCGGACATCAGCATCATCCCGGCCGCTCTCATCAGCCGCGTTGATGTGCTGACCGGTGGTGCCTCGGCCGTTTACGGTTCTGACGCCATCGCCGGCGTCGTCAACTTCGTGCTCGATACCGAGTTTGAAGGCGTCAGCGTCACCGCTGGCTATTCTGCCTATCAGCACGACAACGAGAACGAGTACATCCAAGGCCGCCTTCGCGCGCGCAATTTCAATGTGCCCGATGGCAACTCTGGCTTCGACGGCATTTCCAAGAATATCGACATCGCCATCGGCAGCAGTTTCGCTGACGGTGCCGGCCATGCAATGGCGTGGTTGACTTATCGTGATAACGATGCCCTGTTCCAGGGCCAACGCGACTACTCGTCCTGCGCGCTGAACGCGGCCGGCACGGGGTGTGGTGGTTCCAATACGAATGCGGCCGGCAACTTCTATTTCTACCAGCCGACCACCGGCGTTGGCACCAATGCCAGCCTCAATCCGAACGGCACCTTCCGCCGCGGTTATGGCGCGCCGTATAACTACGCGCCGATCAACTATTATCAGCGACCCGATCAGCGTTACACCTTTGGTTCGTCGCTGAAGTACGAAGTGAACGAACACTTCAAGCCTTACCTCGAGTCGATGATGGTCAATCGCCAAGACTCGACGCAGATTGCCGAGTCGGGCGCGTTCTTCACCCGTATTCCCGGCATCGCTTGCAATAACCCGCTTATCGGGACAGCTTGCGCCAACCTCGGCATCAATCCGACCGGTGGCCCGGTTGACATCTATGTCGCCAAGCGCAACATCGAAGGCGGTCCGCGTATCCGTGTCGACGAAAACAATGCGTTCCGCGTCGTCACCGGTGCAGAGGGTGCGATTACCGACTCGTGGTCCTACAACGCGTCGTTCCTGTACGGCCACACGCGTGACGACAGCCAAGGTCTGAACGACTTTGTGACCACGCGCATTGTCTCTGCCATCTTGGGCTGCCCAGCCGGTTCATTCGCGGGTTGCATTCCGTACCGCGTGTTCGTGCCGGGTGGCGTCACCTCCGCCGCCGCCAACGCTTTGGCTGGTGTCAGTATTCAAGAGACCGCTACCTCGCTGACCGCCGTCAACGCCTATGTCACTGGCGACTTGGGCTTCGGTCTGCCGTCAGCCAAAGGCGACACTGTCTCCTTGGTCGTTGGTTTTGAGTCGCGCCGCGACGAATATGCCTTCGCTGCGGACAGCATCAGTCAAGCCGGCGGCTTTGCCGGTGCCGGTGGTTCGGCGACGCCAGTGGATGCAGAAATCAAGGTCAGCGAGCTGTTCTTGGAAAGCAATATCCCGATCATCAGCGACGCGGGCATGCTGCAGAGCTTGGTGGTCGATCTCGGCTACCGTTCTTCCGACTATGAGCTGTCGGGCAAGGCGGACACCTACAAGATCGGCGCCGGCGCTGACTTTGGCACCTTCCGCATACGTGGTGGTTTCAACCACGCCATTCGCGCGCCGGGTACCAACGATCTGTTCGGTCAGCAGTCTTTGGCGCTGTTTGGCGGCGAAGATGGTTGCGCCGGCCCGACCCCGACCTTCACCTTGGCGCAGTGCCAAAACACCGGCGTCACCGCTGCTCAGTACCGCAACATCCCGGACAATGCGGCGGGCCAGTACAACCAGCTGATCGGTGGCAACCTGAACCTGAAGCCCGAGTCTGCTGACTCGATCACCTTCGGATTCGCGGTGACGCCGATCGAGAACCTGCAGCTGACGATCGATTACTACGACATCCAGTTGGAAGAGACCATCGGCACCATCGGTGCGCAGACGATTCTTGACTTCTGCGCCCTGAGTGGTAACCCGTTGCTTTGCAACCGGGTCAATCGTGCCCCGTCGGGCGACATCTGGCGTGGTAACGATCTGGCCACGGCCGGATTTGTTGAGAACCTGACCGCTAACTTTGGCGAGCAGACCTTCCGCGGTATCGACTTGGGTGCCAACTACCGTTTCGACGTGCTTGGCGGTTCGCTCTCGACCTCGTTCCAAGGCAGCTACTTGCTGGAAGAAGAAATTGCCCCGTTGCCAGGTGTTAACGAGGCGGCCACCTACGACTGCGTGGGCAAGCTCAACGCCCAGTGCCAGACTCCGGAGTTCCGCACCATCACCAACGTGCGCTTTGCGCGCGACTGGTACACCATCGGTCTGCGCCACCGCTACTTTGACGGTATCGCGTACGAGACCAACGCTGGCGTAGCGCTCACCACGGACCGCCTGACCTGCGATCCAAGTTCGAATGCGGCCTGTACGGGTAACGGCGGAATTGGTAGCTACAGCTACTTCGACCTGTCCGGCTCGGCCTTCATCGGCGAGTACGGCGAGTTCACCGTCGGTGTCAACAATATCGCTGACAAAGAGCCACCGTTGGTCGGTGTGACCTTGGCTCGTAACGGCAATGCGCCGGGCGGCTACGACCAGGTCGGTCGTTACTTCTTCAGCAGCTTCACGGTCAAGTTCTAAGCAATCGCTTTACGCGTCAAACCTAGGCGGCGGGCCTCACGGCCCGCCGCTTTTTTTTGGCCCCGAGTTGGCTCTTTCTGCAATGCCGCAACAGCCACCTCGTCAGGCGAGGGCGGCCCTTGCTCGAGCAGCTGCGACCGTTGCCCAATGATGTGGGCAAGGTGTGCCAGCCGCGTTTGTGGGAGCGGCGGCAGCCGCGAAAGCGCATCCGCGAGGTAAGATGTTCGCGGCCGCCTCCGCACCCACCCTTGCTTATGTCGGTGGCTTAGTTGGTTGTGATGACAAGCGCAGCTCAGGCTCAGGTTCAGGCTTCAATCCGTGAGCACGCCAGCCGCAACCAACGCGGCCTTGAGTGGCGCCAATTGGATCTCATAGCGCCGCCACTTTTGCACCGAGCGGGTGTGGATGGGTTGTCTGACTTGGGCCGCACTGGCGGTGGTCGCGAGGGCATCACTTGCAGAAGGGTCCAGGACCGCTTCTTGCCAATCCAAGCCACAAAAATCAAGCATCCTGCGCGCTTGCGCCTCGGTGTCGCTCAGTAGCGCCTCGTAGCTCACATCGAGAATCTGACCGGGCATCACCGCATGCCAATGCCGCATCAATCGCTGATAGGTGGCGTAGTAAGCCGCCAACTCCTGTAAATCGCAGGAGAACGGATACGCCTGATTGAAGAGGGTCTGATAAATCGCGTAACAGGTGTCCATCGGTTCGCGGTGGACATGGATGATGCGTGCATTGGGCAGGGCCTTCTTGATCAAGCCGCAATACATGAAATTGATCGGCATTTTATCAATGACCATGCGGGCGGGCGACGCGGCTTGGCGTGCTCCGGTCATATAGTCGGCACCCAAGGCAGCAAAATCGATGCGCCGCGAGACTTCCGCCATCGGTATGCCGGGCAGTTCCAAGGCCAGTGCCTGTGTTCTTGCGGCGAGTGCTTGCCCGAAATCCAGCAACTCTCCTGCCGAAGCTACTTCGCTATGGCAGCCAAGCATGCGCTCCACCAAGGTGGAGCCCGTGCGTGGCATGCCGACCACAAAAATGGCCCCCGCGTCCGAGTGGCCGACTCTGGCTGCATCCATGGCGGTCTGGTCATAGGCGCTGCGAATGGCGTCAATCGCCTCGCGCTCACCCGCCGCGTCGTAGTCAAGCGACTTGCGCTTGATCGCGACAGCTTCAGTCAGCGCAGCAAAACTCTCCTCAAAGCGACCCAGATCCTCAAGCTCCTTGGCCAGCGCATACAAGCACGCTGAGTGGGAGACAGCGTTGGCTGTCACCGCGGGCAACTTGGCCTGTAGCTCCGCCACATGATTGTTTTCCAGCGTCTGCCGACGCAGCGTTGATCGCCGGTACACGGCATGCCCGGCCATCGGTGTCACCGTCAACATCTGATCGATGTTGCGTTCCGCCGCGGCGAAGTCGCCAGCAAAAAACTGTCCGACTGCCAAGTCATACAACAGGGAAGGATCACTGCAACCCGCGTCCAGGGCGCGCTGGTATAGCAAACTCGCGCGGGCAAGGTCGTTGCATTGGCCAAATACGCGAGCAACCGCCCATAGCGCATGGCCGTCGTGGCCCGCCAACTCGCACGCCTCCTCGGCGGTTTGGCGCGCATCGGCTCGACGCCTCAGCGCGAGATGGATGCGCGCCTTCTTCAACAATAAGGGCAGCTGGCCGGGCGCGGCTTTAATCGCAGACGTGATCACGGCAAGCGCGGCAGCCGCGTCTCCTTGAGCCAGTCGCACCTCACTGGCGAGATACAGCACCTCGGCATGGCCGGGGTTGGCCGCCAGCAACTCATCACTGCTGCGGCGGGCATCGTCGAATTGCGCTTGCCGAAGCAGCGAGAACGTCGCGCCTATCGACTGACGCAATGCCATCAGGGACGCGGGTGGGGTGCTAGAGCCATGATCCATGAAACCTGCCTTGTGAAAGAATTTGGAATGTAGCTGTTTCAGTCATCGACCAATGGTGGATATCGTCATTCCGGCGCACGCCGGAATGACAAGGGGAAGTAAATAACCGTGAAGCTACGCGATGTGGAATTCCTGCGTCGCCGCGGACAGCACGCGCACCAGCTCGCGCTCGGCGACTGAGAGCAGTGGATTCCAGACGTCGAATATCAGCACCACGCGCAGCTGATCGCTGTCGTTGATGGCTTCGTGCTCGATGCTGTCATCAAAGATCAGCACTTCGCCCACCGTCCAGCGGCGCTGCTCATAACCGACCCGATAGCGGCAGTGCTCCGGCACGATCAGCGGCAGGTGGACGATCACCCGCGCATTGGTTTCGCCCGAGTGCGGCGGGATTCGCGTATGTGGCGCCAAGGCAGAGAACATGGCATTGGGACAAAGGCCGCCGATATCAGCCATTTCGACGGCTTCCAGCGCCCGCTTAGTCTGTGGACAGCCAGCCAGATGCGCGAGCTGCGGCTCACCATTGCGCCATAAAAAGTAGCTGCTCCAGCGCGTCGAATGATTCAGCTCCTGCCACTGGTTCACCGGATCGCCGGGCGCATAGGCGATATACGGTTTGAATTCTTGTTGTTCGCGATGCAAGAGCGCAGTCAACTCGCCGGTAATCACTACCGTGTTCGCTTCCAGCGCCTCCACCCAAGCAAATTGTTCTCTTTCATAGAACGGAATCGCAGGCAGGCGCGGCACATGCAGTTGCGAGCATTGCGACGCGTAAGGCTGGGAGTGTCCGCTCAGAATAGCCCCGGCTTCACGAAAGCGTTGCGCTTCAAGCGGTGGCAGCGTGTCCAGCCGACTTCCGATCCTGTCGGCCAAAAACGCGGCCAGTTCGTTCCCCAGTTTTTGACTGTGGGCGCGTGCGTGCAGCAGTTGGCTGCGTAGCGCGGCGGGCCAATGCGGCTCCGGCGGGGCTGCTTTGAGCGCATTCCGAAACCATGCCGCCGCCGCCTTTGGCCTGCCCAGGCGTTCCAAGCAACCGCCCTTGGCGAGTAGACCGGGCAAGAAATACGGATCCACCGCCAAGGCAGCATCGAGCGCTGCCAGTTCTAGGCCGTGATTGGCTTGGTCGCGCAGCACCACGCTGATCGATAGCAACAAAAGCGGGTCATTCGGCGTGACTTGATGCGCCGCGCGGAAGGCCTGCAAGGCCTCATCGAGGTGACCGCGGCGGTAAGCGTGCACGCCCAAGCTATGCAGTGCTTGCGGATGCTTCGGCTCCATGGCGAGCACTTGCCGCCAGGCGCGTTCGGCGTCATCCCAGCGGCCTTGGCTTGCCGCCAGTCCCGCCGCCTGAACCAAGCTTGGCAGGGTGCTACTCACCGGCTGTTCCGCTCGCAGTGGTGTGGTGGCGTTGTGGGCTATGCAAAAAACCGCCTTGACGCGCTCGTGGTCGTGCCCTGCGGCCTTGCCGTAGATCCGAATGTAGCGATGTCATGGCTGCTCGGGAGTCATATCAAACGCGATCGAGATGCGAGGTTGCGGGTCGGCGAACGGCACGGTTCCATGCCACATGTAGGAAGGAAACAGCGCCAACTTGCCAATCTCTGGGCGAATCACCCGCCGTGGTGGTAGATCAAGACCCAGTTCAACCGGCGGTTGACCAAACTGGATGTAACCGGCTTGCGAGTCAGCATGGGTCGGATCGGTGACGCTCGGCGGCAGGGCCAAGTAGAACGCCGAACTCATCCATCCTTGCGGGTGGATGTGGTTCACATGTTTGCCCGCGCTCCATAGTTTGACCGACCACGAGCCGCAAATAGCTGCGTCAGCGCCGATGTGGCGACGGAACGGGTGCTCTGGGTCAACTTTCAGAGTCCGCAGCCATTGGTTCACGGTCTGCATCAAGGCCTGTTGCGCGGCGGCCAAGACTGGTGTGTCGCGTCCAAACAAGCGGCCAGGCGTTTGTGATCCGCCGCGCAAGCTTTGCTGGACGGGCTCGCGGGTTGCCAGATGCAGAGGCTCGACCGTTTGCTGCAATGCAGCCACAAAACTTGCCGAATCGGCAAAGCCGGCCGGTGGTGGGACGTCCAGCAAGGCGATCAGCTCAGCGTAGTCGCACAACCAAGCTTCGCGCGGATCGTCCAACAGCCGCCATGCGGTGCTCAGGTAGGCCCACGCCGTTTGGTTGTGTGGGTCGAGCTGCGTGGCCTCGATTGCGCGCGCGGCGGCAGCTTCAATTTGCTCAGTACTGAGCAAATGGCGCACGTAGTCGTTGAGAAATTCCGGATCAAGATGGGCGAGCTGCCGATGCAAGACCGCATACAGCTTGCCTGCGGCGTCAACCTCGCCGAGCGCTTGCAGCGCGCTGGCCTCCACACGCGCGTAGCGCACATCGTCGGCATCGCGGCGCAAAATCCGGATGTGCGCTAGCGCTGCATCCGCCTTCTTGGCAGCCAACTGAAACTGCGCCAAAGCAAAACGCAGTTCGGCGTTCGCCGGTTGGGCTGTGACGGCTGCACGAAATGCAGCCAAGCCGTCCTCGTCGGGTGCCAACGCGCCGCCGTACTCCCAAAGCAGGTTTGCCAAAGTAACCTGCGCAGGAACAAATGCCGGGAACGCACGAACAACCTCGCGTGCCCGATCGAGACTTTGCCTAGCATCACCGACATCCAACCACGCACCAGCCAATGCGTCGCCGAGCGCCGCGTCGTCATGGCCCAGCCGCTTGGCCCTCTCAAAACAAGCGATGGCTTGATCCGGCCGGCCGCGCAAACGCAGCACGCTTCCGAGATTGATCCAAGTCGATGCCGTCTGCGGCGCCAATTCAAGTGCCCGCCGGAACGCTGCTTCGGCCTTGACCAGCTGATTGTGCGACCGCTGGGCGTTGCCGTAGGCGTGCCACGCGACCGCGGAATCGGGCTGCAATTCAAGCGCTCGCGCCAGCGCAGTCAGCGCCAGATCCGCTCGATCCAATCGCAAGGCAGACAGGCCCAGTTCTAGCCACGCTTGGACGTGGTTGGGCGCGCCGATGACCGCGCGCTGCAAGCAATCCAACGCCGCCGGCTCGCGGCCCAATTTGCGCAGCGCGGCGGCGTAATTGAAAAGGATGAGCGGCTGTTCTGGCACGAGCACAAGTGCGCGCTCAAAAGCCGCAATCGCGGCGATGGCATCGGCGCCTTCTGCACAGCAGACGCCCAGCAACTGTTGCGCATCAGCGACATCGTAGGCGTCGCGCGCGAGCTGGTTCGCCAGCGAGCGCGCGGTGACTTGGTCGCCTGTGCGCAGCAAACGCATCGCCTCATTGGCGCGGCTCGCTTGCGCGGCAGTCAGTGCTTTTGGAGGCTTAGTCCCAGCCACCTGACTATTTGACGCGGCGGGCTCGCAGCGATGCGCGCGCTGGGGTGAGCATCATGTGGGTGCCAAGCATGGCGGTCTTTACCGTCACCGCGTTGCCTTTCGAGAGGCGACCCTTGAGAGAAGCCGCTTCGGTGAGCAGCCAGACTTGGCCGTTGTCCAAGGTCACATAACGCTGGCCATCGGCTTGGGTGGAAATGTTGACGACGACCGCTTCGATGCGTGTGGGACCGGCGTCAAACTGACCGCCCGAGCGGCGCTCCAGCACTTGTTTGTTGCTCAGCCCGAACTCGACCCGCGCGCGCTCCGCTTCGGCCGCGCGTGCGGCGGCCCGGGTTTGTTCGTCGTATTCCGGCGGGAACGCCTTGTCAAAACACGCCAAGCGCTGCTCGGAGTCGGCAACGCTTGCGCAGGGATGCGAGGCCGTAGAATTGTCTTTAGCGAAACTGGCGGTAGCCATCACGGCCAACAGTACCGCCGCACTCAGCGATGAATAGGTCACAGTCAAGATTCCAACAAGGGCGGCCGAAGCGCGCAGCGATGCGAATCGTACCTTGGCGGCGGCTTCAACCTTACAATTGCGCAAAGTTTGAGTTTGGGATGCTTGCTTTGAGTCTGGATCAGTGGGAAGCGTATTACCGTAACGGAGCCATCGCCACCTGTCCGACCGCTGCTGATGGTGGCTACGACCTCGAAGTGCGACAGGCTTGGGTCGAATTCTTCGCCACCCTGCCCAACCACGCGAGCATTTTAGACGTTGGCACGGGCAACGGCGTAGTGGCGCAGATCGCCGCCGAAACCGCCGCGACTGCCGGTCGAAGCTGGGATATTCACGCGACCGACTTGGCTGACATCGATCCACTGCGTTATGTCAGAGACGGCGCCAAGCGTTTGGCCGGAATCACCTTCTATCCGCGGGTAGCTACCGAGCAATTGCCTTTTTCGGAGCACCGGTTTGACGCGGTGAGTGGTCACTATGCTCTGGAGTACACCGATACCAGCAAGGCGCTAGCCGAAATCCATCGCGTCCTGAAACCGGGCGCAGAAGCGCAGTTCATTGTTCACAGCGATGCCTCAATGTTGGTTGGCAACGCCACGATGTCACTGCGCGAGACGGATTTGGTACTGCGCGACACTCAGCTGTATCGACGGGTGCATCGCTTGGTCACCATGCACGAGGTGACTGCCGGAGCGACAGAGTTGGCGGTGACCGAACTGCGTGCCGCCATTCAAGCGGTGAAGCGCGCCTTGGCCGATGCCCAAAAAGACGGCGGTGGGCACGTGCTTAGCGTGGCCTTGAATGCCACCCAACAACTGCTTGCGGCGCGTAACAGCATGCAACCGCAACCGCTGGGCTTGGAAGTTGACCGCGCCGAAAGCGAATTGCAGGCATCGGCGCGACGTTTGCTCGATCTGATCGAGCACGCGCGTGACCTGCAGGGCATGGAGCTGATCCAACAACAGGCCGCGATGGCTGGCTTTGACTTGATCGAGCGATTGCCCCAATACCACGGCGGAAGTCATCTGGTCGGCTGGCAATTGTTGTTGCGGCGCAGCTAGCTTGGCCGCCGACGTGAGCACGACTGCCGATACCGACGCATTGCTGCGCGAGGGTGCCCTGCTGCATCAGCAGGGACACCGGCTGGCGGCCATCGAGCTATTCAAGCAAGTCTTGGCCACGCGGCCGGAATCGGCCGAAGGCTGGTATGAACTGGGCTACTTGCTGAAAGCCGAAGGCAAGTACGAAGAAGCACTGGCTGCGTACCGTGAGGCGCTGGCCCGAGGCATTCTCCGGCCGGAAGAAGTGCACTTGAACTGCGGGGTGATCTTCGCCGATCACCTGCGCCGCGATGATGATGCCGAGGGCGAATTGAAAGCCGCACTGGTGATTGCCCCCACCTACGTGCCGGCATTGCTGAATCTCGGCAACTTGCGGGAAGAGCAGGGCCGTCGCGACGATGCGCTGGCGTGCTATCAACGCATTTTGGCGCGGTCGCTGGCAGGCGTTGATCCGCATCAAGAGCTTTATTTTGAGGCCTTGGCACGCACCGCGGTAATGCGCCCTCCGAGCAGCCCAGACGATCCACTGCTGGGTGAACTGCAGCACGCCAGCGTGGAATCGGCGCGCTTTGGCAAGGTGGCGCGGGCCAATGTGTTGTTCGCCTTGGGTCGATCCTATGATCGCTTGCGGCAATACGAGCTAGCCTTCGATGCCTTCGCCAAAGGCAATCGTTTCCTGTTGCGGCAGTCGGGTCGCGTCTACGATCCGGCGCGAGCGGCCGCGCTGACCGATGCCTTGATCGCCGTGTTTGCCACGGCCAGCGTCGACACCGAGCAGGCGAACGTGGGTGACCTGCCGCAAAGCGCTGCATCACCGCTGTTTATCTGCGGCATGTACCGATCAGGCTCGTCATTGATTGAGCAGGTATTGGCCGCCCATCCGCGAGTCACCGCCGGCGGTGAGTTGGACTTTTTGTTGCGCGTGGCGGCAGAGCGGTTTGCGCCGTTTCCATCCTCAATGGCTATCCCCGATCCGGCCCGCGACGCCGGCTTGGCCCTCGAATATCGACAACACCTGCTGCAGTTGTTTCCGCAGCAGCAGGACAGCGCCTACATCACCGACAAACGGCCGGACAACTACCTGTTGATCGGCATGATCAAGCGCATGTTTCCCAACGCCAAGATCATCCATACGACCCGCCACCCGCTGGATGTGGGCGTCAGCGTGTTCACCCAACACCTCAATCTCGAAGTGACCGGCTATGCCAGCGATCTTGCCGATATCGGCCACCACTATGGCGAATACCGGCGTCTGATGGCGCATTGGCGAAGTCTGTACGCTGACACGATCTACGACTTTCGCTATGACGAATTCGTCAGCGATCCGCGGCAGGCGCTGGGCACGTTATTCGCGTTTCTCGGTATCGAGTGGGATGAGCGTTGTCTGGATTTTCATCAGGTCGACAACACCGTGAAGACAGCCAGTTACTGGCAGGTTAGGCAGCCGCTATATGGCAACGCATCTGGGCGCTGGCGCAATTATCAGGCCCATTTGGGGCCGCTGCGGGCGGCTCTTTTGGCGGCCGGGCTCAGCGAAGATGAGTTGGCTTGAGTGACTGTTTCGACGGGTGAAGGATGCAGATCGCCCGCTTCGATGGAGTGCTGATCGGCGGCGACGCCAGACCCAGCGTCCGTTTCACCTCAATCTACAGATCTTGGTGATACCGCACATACGGCGTGCGGGTATCCGCATCTTTGTCCGCCCCGCGTGGCAGTGCTGACAGCGGCCATTGGCTGACATCGGGCTTGCCAAGCAAATTGCTTGCGCCCACGGTGAAGCGTGCTTGCCATGGGGTCCGCCACGACACCCCGAGGTCGACATCGAAAGTCGATTGCGTCTCGTTGTTGAGACCGGCGCGCGGAAGCTCGATCAAGCGACCGCTGATGCGGCCGGAGAAATCGCCGTAGCCAGCTGCCAAGCCCAACGATGTGGCATCGATTCGAAGCGGTGCTGTCAGCGCCAAGCCACTCGCAACGCTGCGCGAGCGGCTGCCCTCCAACTGCAACCACGCCTGGTCACCCAAGGCGCGGATACCGCTGATGCTGAGCTCGCGGGTGACCACGCCCAGCGGCGTGGTCAGCGCGAACGTCGGGGTTAGATTGGCCAGTGTAGCGACCGGTGAAGATGCTCGATGGGTAAGCAGCGCGGATGCCAACGGACTGAAGTCAGCGGCGTATCGGGAATCCAGCCACGACAGCCCAAACTCCAGGTCAAACCCGCTATTCGCTGATTGCCACGTGCCGCTGATGGCAATGCGCTTGTCCAAGGCCGCGTTCAAAAGTGGATCGCTGGCACCCAGATCTGCCAGTAAGCACTGCTCACCCAGCGAACCCAGCGCCGCCGCCAAGCCAATATCACCTCGGCAAAGCAAGGCCAAGCCCGGCTGCGCGTCAAGTGACAAGCTGGCGGAAAGCTTGTTGTTGCCACCTACTTTGACTCGCAGACCGCCATTGGCTGAAGGCGTGATCGCCAACACGCGATCCAGTGCGCCGCTGCGATTGATTGCGCTTGCATTGCCCAACGCACTGCCGTCCAACAACAACAAGGCCTCGATTTGGCCGCTGTCTTGGCTCAAAACAGGCAGCACGCGTTGTGTGTCTGCCGATGCGCAAGTGGCGGCAAACATTAAGACGGTGCTGGCAAGAGACGGCAGGGACATGCGAGACACGACGAGCAGGCTCCGACAGGTGGTTGAGGCAACTAAGTCACTGCGGAGGGATGCAAGTTCCCCGCCACACCGATACACCTTTCAGGATAAGCGAATCCAACCGCATTCACAAACATCTTTGGCTTCAATGCGAGCCCCGATTGCGCTGTCCGTTAGCGCCCAAAAGCCCACGCCACGAGCAACGATATTGGCGCTGCCGCGAGCAAGGTTTGCCGATGTAGCCTCCCCCAGCTGTAAACTCGGCCAAGGGAAGCGGGGTGCACCATGGGGCGTGAGCCAGAGCAACTGGCAACAACCAGCGCTGTCGGTCGTGCACCGCTGGCGACGACAGTGTCGCGAGGACAGCTGGTACTGCCAGGCAGCACCGCGGCGGAGCTTGCCGCCGCCGTCATGAATTGGGCTAACGGCTCGGCCGCTTGCTCAAGCGTGCGCCTGTGGCTGGATGGCGAGCGTGGCCCGCATGTGTTGTTTGAGCTAGGTGGCCCGAACACCAGCAGCGATCTTGAGATGGCCAGAGGCTGCTTGATCGAGAATGCCCCTGGCCACAGCCGCCGCCATTTTTGCGAATTGCTTGCCCAAGGCAGTGGCTACAACGGCGTGATGCAGTTGGAGTTTGTCGATCCGCCACCCGGCGAACTGATCGAGCAATTGGCGACGGTGAGCGTTTTGCTCAGCCAACGGTTGCCCGCTGCCATTGAGCTAGACCGCTTGCATCGTGCCGTTGAGCGCTTGGCCGAGGCCGAGCGTCTGCAACGGGCCTTGTACGCCATCGCTGAGTCGGCGGGCTCGTCGCGCGGGATGGACGAAGTGCTGCGAAGCCTGCATCAGATTATTGGCGGGCTGATGTATGCCGAGAATTTCTTCATTGCGATGCTGGATCGCAGCGGCACCAAGATTCGATTCACCTATTTCTGTGATTCGGTGGATTCGGATCTGCCCGATCCCGCAGTTGGCTACCCGCTCGAGTACTTCCGCGGCTCTTTGACCGCGCACGTGATCATGTCGGCAGAGTCGCTGATGGGGCCGTCAGAAACCTTGGAAGCGCGCATTGGCGGCAGTGTCGAGGGCATGGGCCCGCAGAGTGTCGATTGGCTGGGTGTGCCGCTATTTGCCGGTGGCGAGACGTTTGGTGCGGTGGTGGTGCAGAGCTATGTCGATTCGCATCGCTATGGCGAGCGTGATCGTGCCTTGCTCAGCTTCGTCGCCAGTCACATCGCGACTGCCTTGTTGCGCAAGCGCGCACAAGACGAGCTGGAAGAACGCGTGGCCGAGCGGACCGACGAGTTGCGCGAGGCCAACCGGCTGCTGCGCTTGGAAGTCGAGGAACGCCAGCGCGGGGAATTGCTGCAGGCGGCGTTGTTTCGGATTGCCGAGCTAGGCTCCGCCAACGATTCGCTGGATAGCTTTTACGCTGCCCTGCATCGCGTCGTCGGGCGCTTGTTATATGCGGCCAATTTCTACATTGCGCTAGTCAGTGCCGATGGCTCGCAGGTCGAGTTTCCTTACTCGGTGGACGAGCACGACCCGATCCGGCCGCCGCGCAAGCCCGGCCGTGGGATGACCGAATACGTGCTGCGGACCAGTCAGCCGGTCTTGGCCGACGACGAACTGCACCATGAATTGGCCGAGTCCGGTGAGGTGGTGCGAGTGGGCGTGTTGGCGCGTATGTGGCTGGGTGTGCCCTTGATTTGCGAAAGCGGTACGGTGGGCGTGTTGGCGGTGCAGTCCTACGACGACGTGCATCGCTATACGCGACGTGATCAAGAATTGCTCACGTTTGTGTCGTATCACATCGCCAATGCACTGGAGCGCAAGCGCGGCGCTGATCGACTACGCGGCGTCAATGCCGATCTCGAGCGTCGCGTAGCCGAGCGCACCGAGGCCTTGTTCGCGGCCAATCGCGATCTGCGCCTGCAAATCGCCGAGCGCGAGCGTTTTGAACGCCAGTTGCAGTTTGCCGCCACTCACGATGTGCTGACCGGCTTGCCCAATCGGGCCAGTTTTCAGCAGCGCATGGCGGAGGTGATGCGGCTGTATCGGGCCGATGGTGAACGCCGATTTGCGGTCCTGTTCTTGGATCTTGATCGCTTCAAAGTCATCAATGATTCGGTCGGCCATCTGGTGGGTGATGACTTGCTGAAAGAGGCCGGCAATCGCATTGCTGGCGTGGTCGGTGACAGTGGCTTGGTCGCGCGGCTGGGCGGTGACGAGTTCGCTATCCTGATCGAGCCGCTGCGCAACGACGCCGAAGCGGTGCAGTTGGCGGATCGCATCATCGCGTCCTTGGATGCGCCGATTCGCGCCGGCGGCAAGGAGTTGTTCACCTCCGCGAGCATCGGCATCACCGTGGCGCAAGCGAACTACAGCAACCCCGACGAACTGTTGCGCGATGCCGATGTCGCGCTGTATCGCGCCAAGGCCAAGGGCCGCCGCTGTCACGAGATGTTCGATGAACAGCTGCGCCGCGAAGCGCTGCAGCGGCTTGAGATTGAAGGCAATCTGCGACGCGCGCTGGTGCGCAACGAGTTTGAGCCTTACTTCCAACCGATCCTCGCCCTTGATGGTGGGCGCGTGGTCGGCTACGAAGCCTTGGTTCGCTGGCGGCTGCCCAAAGGTCAGTTGATGCTGCCGGGCGAGTTCTTACCCATCGCCGAGGAATCCGGGCTGGCTGAAGCCATCGATTGGCAGGTCTACGAATTGGTCCTGGCGCAAGGTTGGGCGCTGCGCGATTCGGGTGCGTATATCAGCATCAACGTCGGCGCCCGCCATTTTCGCAGCCCGCGGTTTGTCCCTGACTTGTTGCGCCTGATCGAACGCTATGAGTTCCAGCCTTCGCAGCTGTGCGTGGAAGTCACCGAGATCACCTTGTTAGAAGATCCGGTACAAGCGCGCGAGTTGATGCGTGAGCTGCGCGCCTGCGGCGTGCGCCTCGCCTTGGATGACTTCGGCACCGGCTACTCCTCGCTCAGCTACTTGCACCAGTTTCCGCTGGATGTGCTGAAAGTGGATCGCTCGTTCGTGGTCGCCTTGAGTGCGGAAAGCGGCAGCAACGCGCAAGCCGTGCTGCGCGCGATCTGTTCGCTGGGACGCTCGCTGGGCATGCACGTGGTCGCCGAGGGCATTGAGACCCAACGGCAATTGGAGACGCTGCGTCTATTGGGTTGCGATTACGGCCAAGGCTTTTTGTTCTCAAAGCCACGGCCGTTGGATGACTTGCTAGCGGGCAAGCCGGCACCGGAATGATTCATTGGGCTGCCGCATTAGCTCAGTGCTGACCGGCTACCGTCTCGATACCGCCGCCCGCAAACAGTTGCTCGAGATCGACGCGGTCAAAGCGATAGGGCTCAGCACACATCTCGCAGGCGATTTCAGCGACGCCATCGGCTTGGCTAGTGGCGGCTAACAGCGCTTCTTCGCGGCCCAGTTGCAACAGCACGCCGGCAACCCGTTCGCGTGAACAGCTACAGCCAAAGCGCAGCGGTTGCGCAGCGAGCAGGCGAACGCCATCTTCGTGAAACAAGCGCAGCAACAGGGTTTCGGCGTCGGTGTTGAGCAACTCGCTGCTGGCGAGGGTCTCAAACAGGGCTTGCGCGCGCGTCCAGCCATCGCTGTCGTGCTGCGCCATCGCTGCCGGCGAGGTGCCGGATTGCGCGGGCAGCTGTTGAATCATCAATCCTGCCGCGCGGTCAGCATCCGCCGCCAGCAGCATCCGAGTCGGTAACTGCTCCGACTGCGCGAAGTAAGCTTCGAACGCATGCTCAAGGCAATCGCTGTCCAGCCCGACCAAGCCTTGATAGCGGATGGCTTCATCGGCACCCGGCGGCATGGTTTCGATGCTGATCGCCAGTAGCGCAGCATCGCCAAAGTCGCGTGGCGACAGCTGCGCGGGCAAGGGCTCGTGCCACATCGCAATGCCGCGCAAGCGACCTGCGCTTGTGTATTCCGCAAACAGCGTGCGCAACGCGCCCTGGCCTTTTAATTGGATGCCGAGCCGACCATCGATCTTGCTATGGCCTCCGAACAGCGCGGCGGCGACCACGGATTGTCCCAAAAGCTCGCGCAGCGCTGGCGGATAGTCGCCGCGAGTAGCAATCTGCCGCCACGCTTCACCCAAACAGACCAAGGCACCACGCACACCGCTGCCCTCGATGATGAAGCGCAGCAACAGTCCTGATGCGCGGTCGTCGTCAGTTAGCTCAATCAAATGCATGGGTTAGTCCAAATCCTTCTCGCTTGTCCTGCATTATCTAGGGTCTATTGGCAGATACGGAGTAGGTCGCGTTGCCTGTATCGAAGTCTGGCGGAGCCTAAAGCCCGCCACCGGCGCGATTCTAGGGGTAACCTCAGCGCGCATGGACAATCGTCTGGGGCATCCATGGCTGCACTGAACCATCCTGCGTTCCGATCCCAGGCAAAACGCCCACCCGCGCGACGGCGAAGCGGATGGGGTCGGCTACGGCGTTACACGCTACTTTTGCTGCTGATGCTGCCGTTGTTGAGCATCGCGCAGGTAGTGATCCTGCGCTGGGTGGATCCGCCGACCAGCGGCGTGATGCTTGAGCGCTGGTTCGAGTTGCGCAAGGGCGGTGCCACGGTGAGCATCGATCAGCAATGGGCCGACTGGAACGCGCTGTCGCCGCAACTGGCTATCGCCGTTGTCGCCGCTGAAGACCAGCGCTTTGCCGAGCACAGCGGCTTTGATACCGAAGCAATTCGTGAGGCGTGGCAGCGCTATCGCCGCGGCGGTAAATCGTTGCGTGGCGGCTCGACCATCTCGCAACAGGTCGCCAAAAACTTGTTTCTTTGGAGTGATCGCAGCTGGCTGCGAAAAGGTCTAGAGACGTGGTACACCGGCCTGATCGAGACGCTGTGGCCGAAGCAACGCATCCTTGAGATGTATCTGAACATCGCTGAATTCGGTGACGGCGTGTATGGCGCAGAAGCCGCATCGCAACGCTACTTCGGCAAACCGGCCGCGCAGGTGAGTGCGGCGCAAGCCGCGCGCTTGGCAGCGGTCTTGCCTAGCCCGCGCCGATATTCGGTCACCGCGCCAAGCGCCTACGTGCGCAGGCGAGCGGCATGGATCGAGGCACAAATGCAGCAGCTCGGCGGCTTGGCTTACTTAACACCGATTGCGGCTAGCGCCGATTGAGTCGGCAGCCAATTGAGTCGGGCAAGTCGTCCGATCCAAGTACGGATTGAGAAGCAGGGCAGCGCACTCCGGTAGCATGAATTCTGACCTTGGCAGAATCCTTAGGCATGCAGCAGTCACTTTGTGTGGTGGTTCCCGCGTTTAATGAAGCCGATGGCTTGGCCACCTTCCACGGTCGGCTGGCGGCGGTATTGGACACGCTCACACTGAATTCTCAGGTGATCTATGTCGATGACGGCAGTCGCGACGCCACCTGGGCGGCGATGACTGCGTTAGCGGAATCCGACCCACGGGTGCAGGCCATTCGCTTGAGTCGCAACTTCGGCAAGGAGTTGGCACTAACCGCCGGCCTCGATGCCAGCGATGCAGATGCGGTAATCGTGATCGATGCCGATTTACAAGATCCTCCCGAGCTGATCCCGCAATTCATCGAACGTTGGCAGCAAGGTTTCGATGTTGTGTTCGGCACCCGTGTCGTCCGTGATGGCGAGAGCTGGCTCAAACGGACCACTGCGGCCGGCTTTTACCGGGTGATGGGCCGGCTATCTTCGACCCCAATTCCAGCCAATGCGGGCGACTATCGACTGCTGTCGCGGGTTGCCGTGGACGCCTTGCGTGGCGTGCGCGAACGTCATCGTTTCATGAAAGGGCTATTTGCCTGGGTCGGTTTTCGCCAGTGTGCACTGCCTTTCCATCGCGATGCGCGTGCCGCGGGTCGCAGCAAATTCAACTACTGGAAGCTGTGGAATTTCGCCCTCGACGGCATCACCAGTTTCTCTACCGTGCCGTTGCGAATGGCCACCTATGTGGGCTTGGGCACGGCGGTGTTGGCGTTTGCCTACGGCAGCTGGATCATGCTGAGAACTTTGCTGTGGGGTGATCCGGTGGCTGGCTATCCGTCGCTGATGTCGGTGATGTTGTTTCTGGGCGGCGTGCAGCTGATGGCGCTGGGCATCATTGGCGAATATCTCGGCCGCTTGTTTGATGAGGTCAAGCAGCGGCCGTTGTATTTGATTGAGGCGCGCTGTGGCAACCAGCCAATTGCGCGGTTGCAGCCGCCGTTGACCGGTCTATCATCGGCAGAACCACATTCGGCGGGAGAACATGATGCGCACAGTCAGCCAGTTACTCGACGGCAAGGGTAGGGACATCATCGCCATCGGCCCCACCGCGCCGGTGCTAGATGCCATCCGCATGATGGCTGATCGTGGCGTTGGTGCCCTGCTTGTGATGCAAGGCGGACACTTGGTCGGCATCGTTTCTGAGCGCGACTACGCCCGCAAGGTCATCCTCAAGGGTCGCTCCTCCGCCGATACGCGGGTCGAGGAGATCATGAGCAGTGAAGTCAAGACGGTGGGGCCGGATCGCAGCGTACACGGCTGTATGAAGACCATGACCGAAGCCCGCATTCGCCATTTGCCGGTGCTTGAAGATGGCGTCGTCGTAGGCATGTTGTCGATAGGCGACCTGGTCAAGGCAGTGATCGAAGATCAGCAACTGGAAATCGACCAATTGCAGCAGTACATCGCTGGCTAAGTCGGCCAATCCGAATTCATAAAGTCGGCGCCTACGACGCGGCATGAACGTTTCCGCCATCGAGGCGCTGATCAAGCGCTTCGCCTCCCGCGTGCGTGCACAAATCGCTGGACATCGATTGGATCGCTACGGCATCGACCCGGCCGATGTCGAGCAGGATGTGCACATCCGCCTGTGGAAAGTGCTGGAGCGTGACCCGAAAGCGCTGCTTCCTGCGTCTTACATCCAGAAGGTAGTGGCAAGCGTGCTGGTTGACGCAGTTCGTCGCGGCAGCTTGCGTGCCACCGAGGCACTGCCCGAGGACGACGATGGCAACCAGTGGGAGCCAGCGACGCAAGATCCGCGACCGGATCAAGTTGCCGCTGAATCCCGCCAGTTGGACCGGGTGGCGCAAGCGATTGCGCTGATTCCGGAACGCCGGCGGCGTCCGCTACAGCTTTATTTGCAAGGCTTTACCGTCCCGGAAGTCGCTGAACTTTGCGCGCTCACGTTTGATGCGGCGCGCAAGTTGGTCTACCGGGGCTTGGCTGAAACCAAACAGCGCCTGCGTGACGCCGGCGAGGAAGGATTCGATGACTGACGACGCACTAAAACGCGCTTACCGCTTGCTTACCTCAGGCCCGTTGACCACAGGCCAAGCGCCCATCCAAGGTCGAGTGGCAGCGGCCGCGCCGATCACCGCCGACACGCTGGCCGCGCTGGCGAATGCGGACTATGCCGAAGCAGATCGCGACACCCACTTGGCCGCCGTGGCGGAATCGGCGCAGAACGCCGATCTGCTGCGGGCGCTGCGTGCGCTTGCCGATGACGCCGTCGTCTTGAGTGCCGATGTCCTACAGGTGACTGGTCGACCGTCGAGTAACGCAGCGCGCCGTCAACCCACGCCAGTCGCTCGACCAGCCCGCTGGTATGCGTTAGCCGCAAGCGTGGCCATCGTTGGCGTCGTCGGGCTGGTCTTGAAAGCGAGTGTGAGCGTTGAATCGGTGCCAGCCGATCCAATCAGCGTTGCCGCCACGGTCACTACTCCCAGTGCTGCAAGCAGCGAGGGTGCGACCAGCGGCAAGATCATGATGGCCTCGTTCGAGGGCACGACCGCAAGCGCCAGCGATGGCTCGAACAAGCCGACCATTTTTGTGGGTGATTTTGATTCCTAGGCGAAAGCCGCCACCCGGTTTTGAGCCAAAGCCGTCATTCCGGCGCACGCCGGAATCCACGGATCACCACACACCATCCAGGCAAGTGCACTGGATTCCGGCCTGCGCCGGAATGACGAGTGGTGAGAGTGACCTTCGGTGGCAATGGCCAGCAATGCGAAAGCGCAATGGCCAGCACAGCGAAAGCATGTAGCGCACCCGGGTGCCAGCAAGGGTCAGGGCATCACCCGCGAGTAGTCCGCCACCTGCGAGAACACCGCCACAAAATGGCAGACACTGCCCAAGATGACAAAGCCATGCCAAATGGCGTGGGCGTAAGTCAGGCGGCGGCTCATGTAGAACAGGGTGCCCAAGGTGTAAGCGATGCCGCCGGCCAGCACCCAGCTCAACGTCCACGTTGAAAGCAGACGCAGGCTGGGCTCGATGGCGACCAAGGCGATCCAGCCCATGCCAATGTAAATCACCGTCGACAAACCTTTGAAGCGTCCGGTGAAGAACAGCTTGAACACGCAGCCCGCAA
Organism: Pseudoxanthomonas sp.; assembly: GCA_031408455.1. Lineage (GTDB taxonomy): Bacteria > Pseudomonadota > Gammaproteobacteria > Xanthomonadales > Xanthomonadaceae > JANNWF01. Next base: position 39,358 of record JANNWF010000510.1, read on the forward strand.
TGGCCAAGCTCCAGACAATGCCAAGCAGCGACCACCCCCACGTCCCGCGCAAGCCGACCAAGGCGAATGGCGTGTAGGTGCCGGCGATCAACAAGAAGATCGCACAGTGATCGAACACCTTCAGTCGCGCCTTGGCGACCGTATGTGGAATCGCGTGGTACAGGGTGGACGCGAGATACAACAGCAACAAGGTGATGCCGTAGACGATGGCGCCGGCCAGTTGCCAGCCATCACCAAACAAGGCCGACAAGGTGATCAACACCGACGAGCCCGCCAGCGCCGCGGCGGCAGCGAGGCCGTGGGTCAGCGCATTGGCAACTTCCTCGCGGACGGTCGGTTCGTCGGTCATGAGCAGGCAATCGATGGCGCAGGACGCGCCAGCAAGCCCCGATGGTGCCAGATCACTGCGTCAGTTGCGGGCGCGGGAGCATTCAACGTGCATGCGCAGGGAACGTGGAGCCGTAGCCCGGATGCAGCGCCAGCGAAAATCCGGGGTAGTCTTCACCATGCTCGGATACCGGTGGGCAAAGGCGGCGGGCGGGTCGTTCATTTTCACGCTAGTCCTGAGTGACCGCCGTGCGTCCTCGGATGCAGCGAAGCGTAATCCGGGGCAAGCACGGCCTCGTCCTTAAGCATCCCGGATTCCGCTTCGCTGCATCCGGGCTACGTTCCTACAACCGACTGGGCATGTTCCCGCGTCGCCGCAAAGCGCACCTCGGGCGCGCGTTCCTGCGCTAGTTGCAAGTTGACGCGGGTGGGCGCGATGTAGACGAGTTGGTTGGCGCCGTCCAAGGCCAGATTGACCGCGTTCTTCTCGCGAAAATCTTCCAGCTTTTTGGCGTCCGCGCAGTGCACCCAGCGCGCCGTATTGACGGCGACGGGCTCGAAACTCGCTTCGACGCCGTACTCATCCTTCAGCCGATAGGCGACAACCTCGAACTGCAAGGTGCCGACCGCGCCGAGGATCAAGTCATTGCTCATCAGTGGGCGGAAGAACTGGGTCGCGCCTTCTTCACTGAGCTGGGCCAAACCCTTCTGCAACTGCTTCAACTTGAGCGGATCACGCAAGCGCGCGCGGCGGAATAGTTCGGGGGCAAAGTTGGGAATGCCAGTGAAGCTCAGGCTCTCACCAGCACTGAAGGTGTCGCCAATCGAGATGGTGCCGTGGTTGTGCAGGCCGATCACGTCGCCGGGATAGGCGGTCTCGACGATCTCGCGATCTGAGGCCATGAAGGTCAGGGCGTTGGCGAGTTTCGCTTCCTTGCCCAAGCGCACGTGGAAAGCCTTCATGCCGGCGTCAAAGCGCCCCGAGCAGATGCGCAAGAAGGCGACCCGGTCGCGATGCTGCGGATCCATGTTGGCCTGGATCTTGAACACAAAGCCGGAGAACGTCTCTTCCTCGGGCGCAATGGTGCGCGATGTGGTCGCGCGTGGCTGCGGTGAGGGCGCGTGCTCGACGAAGAAATCCAGCAGCGGTTGCACACCAAAGTTGTTCACCGCCGAGCCAAAGAACACCGGCGTTTGTTTGCCGGCAAGGTAGGCGTCGCGATCAAACGCATGCGAAGCGCCTTGCACCAATTCAAGCTCGCCGCGTAGTTCCTTGAGCAACTCGTGACCAATGCGAGCGGCTAGCTCAGGAGCATCCAGCGAGGCAAAAATGGTGCTGTCCTGACGCGTGAAGTTGCGCCCTTGCTCGTACAGATGTACTTCGCCGCTGATCAAGTGCACCACGCCTTTTAGACGCTGGCCCATGCCAATCGGCCAGGTCACCGGCGCGCATTGGATGCCCAGCACCGACTCGACTTCATCCAATAAATCGATGGGTTCACGGCCCTCGCGATCCAACTTGTTGATGAACGTCATGATGGGGGTGGCGCGCAACCGGCATACATCCATCAACTTGATGGTGCGTTCCTCGACGCCTTTGGCGACGTCGATCACCATCAACGCCGAGTCGACCGCGGTCAACACGCGATAGGTGTCTTCGCCGAAATCGGCATGGCCGGGGGTGTCGAGTAGATTGACGATGCAGTCTTCGTAGGGGAACTGCATCACCGAGCTGGTGACCGAGATGCCGCGCTCTTTCTCCAGCGCCATCCAGTCGGAGGTCGCGTGGCGCGCCGCCTTGCGGCCCTTGACTGAGCCGGCCATTTGGATGGCACCGCCGAACAACAGCAGTTTTTCAGTCAGCGTGGTCTTGCCGGCGTCCGGGTGCGAGATGATCGCAAAGGTACGTCGGCGCCGGGTTTCGCGCAGGTGTGGGGACATGGGGCTCAAGGCAAGCGAGGCCGCAGCGCGATGGCTGCGGCGGGTCGACGATTATAGCGACGCGCCAGCTTGATGCCGCTGTCGTTCTGTGGTCGGTGGGCAAACGATGTGCTGTGCGAGTTCGCAAAGCCAAAGCCGAAAATCTTCAACGCGGAGGCGCAGAGGACACAGAGGACGCAGAGATTCGCAGATTCAACTGACCGGCCGATCGGTCCTTTCCTGTGAATCCGCTCGCTTCTCTGCGCTCAACTGCGTTCTCTGCGCCTCCGCGTTGATGCTGTGCTTTTGCTGCTACCTGGAAACGCGATGCAAGCCTGCCGCCCCAGTTACTGCGTGCAGGTCGCGCGCACGCCGGTGGCAGCAGCGATCTTTGTCCAATCGAATGCCGCCACTGCCTGATCGTCGTGCACGGCGTAGAACACGCCATTCGGGAAGGCCTTGGTCGGTGCTTGATGCAGCCACACGCCGTCAGTATTGGCGGTGGTCTTGCCGGTAAAACTGCCGCGATGCTCCAAGGTCTGCCGGTCAAACAAATGGAACAGCGAGCGGTCCTTGAACTGGTCGGTGGCGATCCAGTAGCCGCTGCCATCTGCGCAGTCCCACATCGCGATGCCTTCGGCCTGAGCCTTGAACAGGCTGGCACCGATGTCCTGACCCGTGTAGTTGCCAGCCATGTCGTAGATCTTGATCCGTGTGCCATCGACTTGATCTTCTTCGGCAAGCAGCAAGCGGTTCTGCACTGCGTCGCCCCACAACGATTCCGAGATCCGGATCGCACCGGCGGCATCCGTTGCACCCATGCTGCCCAGCGACTCGACGGCGAGCTTGCCATCGGTGACACGCAGCTGGTAACGCCGATAGCGCTGACCCAGCTCGGCGACGGGTGGCACGGCGTCTTCGTCGGCTTCGCTCATGTAAGCGTCGCTGATGATCGCCTCGTAACCGCCATCGTGACTGTGCACCCAGAGGCCGTAGGGCTGCTTCAGTTCGCCTTCGCCGAAGGTTCCCAGCGGTTGCAAGGCGGGCAGGCTCAGTACCTGCACCCGATGATTGTCGCGTTCCACCACCAGCAGCAGATTGTCGATGGCGTAAATCCCATTGGGGCGTTTGAATTGACCAGTCTCTTTTCCGGGGGCACCGAAGGTACCTTTCAGCAAGCCACTGTCGGCGTCATACAGCATGATTTGGTCGCTTCCCTTGGCGGTGGCATATAGCCATGGGGTTCCGACGGCTCCGTGCCACACAGCAACCGAGTCGAGATTGTCATCGACTCTTGATTCGGTAACGAAAGTCTCTTCGACCTCCACTCGGGCGATATCGAGGCTGCTGAGCAGTACGTCTTCGACTTCGTCGGGCTCCGCGACCGGCGGTGCAACTGCTGCGGGCGCCGCCGCCGGAACCGCGGGCGGCGTGGCGGCGGGTTGCTCGCTGGGCGAATCACCGCAGGCGGCAAGCAAGGCGATGGGAACAAGCAAAGCAAGCAATCGCGCGCGGGGAGCAAAGGTCATCATGCGAACTCGAATCGGTGGGAAGACGCCGAGTTTAGCGGCGTGAGACGGGATCGGCGACCACGCAGCTGGCAGCGAGGTTGCAGCTGGTGGGCTAAGCGATATGCCAAAAGGTTAGCGCTGATCCATCCATCGCTTCATCCGCATGAAAAGATTGACAGTCCGCCGGAAAGACGTCTAGTCTGTGTCTACACCATCCAGACCGGCAGAGGGACAGGCCCTTTGAAGCCGGGGCAACCCGCAGCAGCGCAAGCTGATGCGACGGTGCTAATTCCTGCGGAGCCCCGATGGTCGGGGCGTCCGGAAGATGGGTGTACGCAGTGACCCGCAGAGCGGGCAGCGTGCAGCCTCATCGCCGGTTCCGCAGGTGGGATGGTCCCACCAGGAGTCCGCGCCATGAGCCTTGCCGAATCCGCCGCTTACTGCACCGAATCAACCCCCACTGAATCAACGCAGTTGCGCTTTGATATTCCGGCCTTGGCCGATGCGCGCCGTGCCGAGTTCGAAGTCGAGTTGCCGATGCGCTACGCGGGTACGCGACGGGTCTCGCTGAAAGTCGAGTGGAGTGGTCCGCGCAATGCACCGGCAGTGTGGGTCGCGGGCGGAATTTCGGCGCACCGTCATCTGGCGGCGAATGCGGCCGATGCCCAAGCCGGCTGGTGGCAGGACGCGATTGGCTACGGCCAAGCCCTAGACCCGTCGCGCTATCGCTTGCTGGCGTTTGATTGGGTGGGCAGCGACGGCACTCTGGACGCCGCGATCGACACCGCCGATCAGGCGGATGCCATCGCGCTGGTGCTGGATCAACTTGGTATCGGCTGCCTGCATGCCTTCGTCGGTGCCTCGTATGGTGCCATGGTCGGATTGGCATTCGCCGCGCGTCATCCGCAGCGCCTGCGCCGCTTGGTCGCCTTGAGTGGCGCGCACCGGCCACATCCGTATGCCAGCGCATTCCGCGCCCTGCAGCGGCAAGTCGTCGCCTTGGGTCAGTTGCAGTGCGACGGCAGCCACGGGCTGTCGTTGGCGCGGCAACTGGCCATGCTCAGTTACCGCACGCCGGAGGAGTTCGCCGAGCGTTTCGATGCGCCGGCAGCCATCGACGGCGGCCGCGCGCGCTGTGCCTCCGAGGACTATCTGGCGGTGTGCGGTTCGCGCTATGTCGAGCGCTGGACGCCGACGGCGTTCCTGCGCTTGTCCGAATCCATCGACTTGCATCGCGTCGATCCTGCCGCGATCAACGTCCCAACCGACGTGTTCGCGGTCGAGCAAGACTGGCTGGCACCGCCCTCCGAACTCGAAGACTTGGTCGCTGTCATCAACGCACCGACGCGCCTGCGCCGTATCGATTCGCGTTATGGCCACGACGCCTTCTTGAAAGAAGTCACCGCTGTCGATGCTTTTCTGCGCGAAGCCCTGTGTACCCCGCTTGCCCCTGTTCTTCTCGTCCCCGCGTGTTCCGGAGTTTGATCACATGACCACCGACTTTGCCCCCGCCACCCGCGCTGTCCGCGCCTCAATTGATCGCGACACCGCGTTTGGCGCCGTCGTCCCGCCGTTGGTGTTGTCGACCAATTTCAGCTTTGCTGGATTTGGCGAGAAGCGCGCCTACGACTACACCCGCAGCGGCAATCCGACCCGCGATCAGTTGGGTGAAGCCTTGGCGCAGCTGGAAGGCGGCGCGGGTGCGGTGATCACCGCCAGTGGCATGGCCGCGATCACCTTGGTGCTGCAATTGCTTGAGCCGGGTGATCGCTTGGTGGTGCCGCACGACTGCTACGGCGGCAGCTGGCGCTTGTTTGATGCCTTGGCCAAAAAGGGCCATTTTGAATTGGTGGTCACCGATTTCACCGATCCGCGCGCCTTGGCGCAGGCCTTGGCGATTCCACCCAAGTTGGTGTGGATAGAGACGCCAAGCAATCCGTTGTTGCGGATCACCGACCTGCGCTTCGTCATCGAAGCGTCGCACAAGGTCGACGCCTTGGTGCTGGTGGATAACACCTTCCTCTCGCCGGCCTTGCAAACGCCGATCGCGTTCGGCGCGGATTTGGTGCTGCACTCAACCACCAAGTACATCAATGGCCACAGCGATGTTGTGGCAGGCGCAGCGATCACCAACGACCCTGAGCTGGCGGCGACGATCAAGATGCTCCAGAACGCGATGGGCACGGCGCAAGCTCCGTTTGACTGCTTTCTCACCATGCGCGGTGTCAAGACGCTTCCC
>JANNWF010000511.1:0-10290 GCA_031408455.1 Pseudoxanthomonas sp.
CATCCAAACGTCCGCTGAGGCCCACTTCAAGCACCGCCAAATCCAAGGATGACTCGGCAAAGATAAGCAGCGCTGCCAAGGTCCCAAATTCGAAATAGGTCAGCGGCGTATCGGCCCGCGCAAGCTCGATGCGCTCGAACGCATCGATCAAACGCGCAATCTCAACTTCATTGCCATCGACGCGAATACGCTCGGTGTAGCGCAGCAGATGCGGCGAAGTGTAGGTGCCGACGCGCAGCCCAGCGGCACGCGCGATTGCATCCGCAAAGGCGACGGTCGAGCCTTTGCCATTGGTACCAGCGACGCTGATGATCCACTTCGCCGCACGCGGCAAATTCAGTGAGTCGGCTACGCGTCGAACACGCTCCAAACCCAACATCATGCCGACGGGCAACAAGGTCTGCTGGTACGCCAGCCATTCGTCGAGCGTGCGCGTCACGCTGCCTCCTTTGCCCGTTGCCGGCGAGCCAATTCGCCGACCAGAGAATGCTCAGTCGCTGCGCATGTCGAGCTCGCGCAACACTGCCGGTGCAGGGTACACCTGCTCCATCACCCAAAGCATGTAACGGTGATCGAGGTGAATGGTGCGTGTGAGTGCGGGATTGAACACCCAGTTGGACGCGACCGATTCCCAGGTCATATCGAACAACAGGCCGACCAATTCACCGCGCGAATTGAGCGTTGCCGAGCCAGAGTTTCCGCCGGTGACGTCCAGATCGGCAAGGAAGTTGACTGCCACGCCGGTGGCACCTTCTTCGGCATGCTTGCCCCATCGTCCTTCAGAAATCGCAGCCAACTGCGGCGCGGTGGCGTCGAACGGACTGACACCGCTGTGCTTTTCCCGAATGCCGGCGGTGCTGGTGAACGGCAGATAGGTCAAGCCGTCACGCGGACTGACACCAGCCACCTTGCCGAATGTGATCCGCAGCGTGCCGTTGGCATCGGGATAGGTCGCCAGACCTTGGCTCTTGCGGTAGTCGAGCATCGCGCGCATGTAGGCCGGCTGCAATCGCAGCAAGGCGCCATCGAAGGCTTTGCGTTCGTCCTCGATGCGCTGCAGAGCCGGCCCCAACGTCACTGCCAATTGCAGAAAGGTATCGTCGCTGGCTTCAATCGTCCGACGCTTGCTCTTCAGCAATGGCAGACGAACTTCGAGGTCGCCTAGCTTGCTGCCGGCATACAACTTCGTCAGCGCGGCATCGATGTTGGCTGGCGTGGGCCGACTCTCGCTCGGAGTGTCGCCGTCCTGCATGCCCAACCACTTATCCAGCTCAGGCAGTCGCTGTGCCGATTGCAGCTCGACATAGCGCTTGAGCGCGTAGGCCATCAATTCACGATCGACCGCCGCGTCATAGCGCCGATCCAACTGCCGAAATGCGGCCTCGATGCGAGACTCGTCACGCGCTTGAAAGCCCACTTCACGTGCCGCGTCGGGACGCTCATGCTCGATGCTGAGTCGATGCACGCTGCGCGCCGTCGAGAACAAGCCGCTGCCAGTAATCGTCGCCAGCACCAGATCGCGCTCACGCGTTTGTCGGCCCACCGCCAAATGCGCGCGCAACTCGTTCAAGCTGTCGCTGCTGTCGCCTTTTTCTTGCAGCCACGCTTCCAAGGCGGCTTCTTCGCGACGCTTTTGGCCCAAGGTATCGGCGCTGACAAAGCCTTGCAGTTGTCCGCTGAAATTTTTCCGCGCGTTCTTCCAGCCTGCCATGGTGGAGGCGTACTTGATGGCCACATCCGAGCCCGCCGGCCCCGCCGCATCGACAATCGCCATCATGTCGGTGAAGCGTTCGATCTGCTTGGGATAGGTCCAGTCGATGACGGCTTCGATTTCGTCGGCCAATCGATAGCGCGATGTGGCTCCCGGATAACCCGTCACCATCACGAAATCGCCATCCTTCAATCCCTCCTGCGCCAATTGCAAATGCTGCTCGGGCCGATAGGGTTGGTTGTTGGCAGAAAAGTCGGCTGGCTTGCCATCGGCACCGACATACGCGCGGTAGAAGGCAAAGTCGCCGGTGTGACGTGGCCACATCCAGTTGTCCACGTCCCCGCCGAACTTGCCAATCGCTTCCGGCGGCGCGTATACCAGCCGCACATCGCGAATCTCCATTTGTACGATCAGGCGATACACCACGCCGCCGAAAAAACTGGCAACGTTGCAGCGCTGACCGGGCGTCGCTTCGCAATTCGCCACCAGACGTTTGCGCGCCGCGTCGACCGCGTCGAACGCTTGCCGATCGGACATGCGCCGATTCACCGCTTTCAGCACCTCACGCGTGACGTCGCGAATTTCGCACGCCACGAAAATCCGCGCGGCGGGACCGGCAGTCAGTTCGTCGCCGCGGTTTGCTGCGTAGAACCCATCGCGCAACAGATTGTTTTGCTCGGTCGAATTGAGCTGGATAGCGCCATAGGCACAGTGGTGATTGGTCACCACCAAGCCCTCCGGCGAGACAAACGACGCGCTGCAACCGCCCAAGCTGACAATCGCGCCCATCGGCTTGCCGCTGAGGTCTGCAAACTGCGCGGGATCCAATTCCAGACCGGCGGCTTTCAGCGGTGCCGCGATCTGTGGCAGTTGATCCGGGGTCCACATGCCCTCGCCGGCGAGACTGACTTCAGCCACAGACAGCACGGATGCAAACAGCACGACGGTGCGGGAAATCACTCTCATCGACCAGGACTCAGCGGTGGGAAAGCTCGCAAGTCTAGTCGATGCCATACGCAGCGCCCCATGTCGAAAGCTGGGCCAGATGCACGGCGTCGCACCGTGCCCCGCCTTGGCCGACTCGTATAATTGCCCCTCACTAACGAAGAGAGCACGCCATGGCCGCCGCAATGATGAAAGCGCTAGTCAAACGCGAAGCCACGCGCGGCATCTGGATGGAGCAGGTGCCGGTGCCGACGCCGGGTTCGAACGAAGTGCTGATCAAACTGGAGAAGACCGCGATTTGCGGTACCGATCTGCACATCTATAAGTGGGACGAATGGAGCATCCGCACGATCAAGCCGGGCTTGGTGATTGGCCACGAATTTGTCGGCCGCATCGTGGAGCTTGGACCGGGCGTGACGACCTATCGCGTCGGTGATCGTGTCTCGGCCGAGGGCCACATTGTTTGCGGCGTGTGTCGCAATTGCCGGGCCGGTCGTCAGCACCTGTGCCCACACACGATTGGCATCGGCGTCAATCGTAACGGCGCGTTCGCCGAATACATCGTCATGCCGGCCAGCAATCTATGGCCGATTCCCGATCAGATTCCTTCCGAGTTGGCCGCGTTTTTTGATCCCTACGGCAACGCCGCGCATTGCGCGCTCGAATTCGACGTGATTGGCGAAGACGTGCTCATCACCGGTGCTGGCCCCATCGGCATCATCGCTGCTGGCATCTGCAAGCACATCGGCGCGCGCAACGTGGTGGTCACCGACGTCAACGACTATCGGCTCAAGTTGGCCGCCGACATGGGCGCGACACGTGTGGTCAATGTCGCCAAGCAATCACTGAAAGACGTGATGGCGGACCTGCATATGGAAGGCTTCGACGTTGCGCTGGAAATGTCCGGCCATCCCGGCGCATTCAACGACATGCTCGATTGCATGTACCACGGCGGCAAAGTGGCGCTGCTGGGAATCCTGCCCAACGGCGCGGGCATCAACTGGGACAAAGTGATCTTCAAGGGACTCACATTGCACGGCATCTATGGCCGCCGCATGTACGAAACTTGGTACAAGATGACGCAGATGTTGCTGACCGGATTCCCGCTGCAAAAAGTCCTCACCCATCAGATCCACATAGACGACTTTCAGCGTGGCTTTGATCTGATGGATGCGGGTGCCTGCGGCAAGGTGGTTTGTAGCTGGAATTAAGTGAAATCCACCAACGGCCGTCTCGCGGTCGGCCGTTGGTCGAGATCAGCTATCAGCCTTCAATTGACAGCGTAAACACCAAGCGGCCATCGGCCAGCTCGCCGAAGTTGTCGTTGCCGCTGCCGTCGTTGTCGTAGTAACCAAGTGCAGCGGAAAACGGCCCCAGCGGATAGCTGGCGGAGATGAAGTAATCGGTGTAATCATCTAGGCCCAATTCAGTCTCAAACGTCGTCCTACAAACTCCAAAGTCGATACCGAAATCACCGCCGCCCGGCGTGAATCCCGCTGCTGCCTGGTAATAGAAACTGTCGGTGTCGCTGGCGTAAATATCATTGGTGTAGCCGAGGGTGAAGCTCATCGGCCCGGTGCCCAAGGTGGTGATCAACTCGTTGTACTCCAGATCAATCCCGGAGTTGGTGCCGAAGTAGTTGTAGCGCAAAAGACTGATGTCGAGGTTGACGTTCTCGTTGAAATCTTTGGCCCAACCGACATAGGTATCGAGCTCGGAATCGGCGCCAATCTCAGAACCGAAGTCGACATTCGATGCCCAAACACCGACATAGAAGCCGCTACCAAAGCCAAAGTCGGCACCCAACTGCAGGGCCGGTTCTTCATCGGTCTGTGAGACGCCGCGGAACACATAATCCGTTGTGACGGCCGCATTCCAAGTGAATGGGCTTTCGTCCTGCGCCTGCGCCACCCCGGCAAAGCCGGCGAGCGGGAGGATCAAACAAGCCAGCGCGAGCGGGCGGAGGGTGATTCGGCTCATCGGGAACTCTCCATAGCGTTAACGTGAAAGACATTCGGGTTCCCCGTTTTGCTCCCTCCCCGATGTTCGGGGAGAGCCGGGGTGGGGCTAGGAAACACACTGCTCTTGCTAACGAAAATGGTGGCCGGGACTTTCATGCTTCGGGTGGCTGGTCACCATGATCGTTAGTCAAACTGCCGCCCGACGCTGCGCCCTCCGCGCGTGTCGGCAGGGTTCATTGAATGGACTTCTTGGCGGCGATTGCGATTTAACACGTGGCGTCGAAAGGCGTCGAGCCGAATTGTGCCTGCGTTGCGAACACGACGCACCGAGTTGGCGCAAACCACGCCAATTTGTCGGAATCCTAGGCTTGGCGCCATCAGGAAGGCACTGCCGCGGTGCGTGCCTCGTCACAACTTGGCACTTGCGTTCAGCTGGCGTCCAGTTTAGCATTCCATCCGGCACCGTACGGACAGGGCAGTCCTCGGCTGAGCGCAACGCTCGGCAGCGTCGGAAGAAACTCGGGGCCAATACCGCGCAGCAGACCGAACCGACAACGCGTTCCGGCATTGGCTGCGCCCGCTTTTCACCTACCCTGGGAGGGGTGTGCAGTGATCTCGATTTTCAGCAAGCGCAAGTCAAGTTTGGTCAACGGCATCGCATTGGCACTGTTGTCGGTAAGCGGATATGCAGCCGCCGATAACGGACCCATTGCCAAGCAGCTATCGGGCAGCCCCAGCGACTTTGCGTCGATGCAAGCCGCCGACCCGACCAATGCCACCATCCATTCCAAGAGCGCTCTGATCGCGGTCGAACTGTCGCAGCAAAAAGATGGTCGCTTTGGCTGGCAGGGCCGGCTTCCGGTTGAGAATGGCGACGTGCGCTTTCTATTGTTTTCCGGACAAATGGCCGATGCATGGCAAGCCGACCTGACCAGCCCGTCTGGCGGAATGGAGAAATCAGCGGCGGACTTGGCTCGCTCGGTCAAGCGCACGCAGTTCGGTATGCAGCAAGCCACTTTCCCCGCCGATCTGTATAGCTTGGAAGGCGTTGAAAGCGGCACCTGGAACTTGAAGATCAGCGCTTCCGCTGGTGCCAGCAAGCGTGGTTTCTTGTTGGTGGAAGGCAACGACAGCACTGAGCTTGCCTCGCACCAGACTCACAGCCGACAACTGGTCGGTGAGCGAATTGGCCTAGCCGCCCGCCTCACAGCAACGAATGCCAGCGACAAAGTCTTGATGGGCGATGCGGCAGGTCACATTGAGAGCGCCGAGCTTCGGGTGACGCACCCAGATGGGCGTATCGCTGTGAATTCCATGTTTGATGATGGCGCGCATGACGACGGCGGCGCCGGTGATGGCGTGTTTGGTGGTGATTTCTACGCTGGCTCTGCGGGTGACTTTCTAGCCCAGGTGGTCGTGAGTGGTGTCGATCGCAATGGTCAGGCGTTCATGCGCACCGCTGAGCATCCCATTCCAGTGGTTGAGGCGAGCATTGCATTCGTCGGTGACGTCGCGGTCGGAGTCGCATCAGCCGATGCCGGCACGCGCTTGCAGATTGAACTGCCGGTCACGGCCGGCAAAGCCAATCAACATTACCGTGCTTACGCCGAGGTCTGGGGAACTGACCAAGCAGGCAATCCGACCGCAGTGGCGTGGGTGGGCGGCATGGTGACGCCAAGCAACGGCGCGCTGAGTTTGGGCTTCGATGAGCGTTGGATGGCGATGGCCGGCGCTTCGGCACCTTTCGAGTTGCGCAATCTGCGCCTCGAAGACCCAAACAATTTTGTCACCGTGGCCTGGACCAAGCGCATCGCGGTCAGCATGCCGACCTTGCGGGTCAAAGCAGGCGCAGCGGGCGTGAAAATCGACGAGAGCATGCAAATGGGCCCGCGTCCCAGCGCGGCACAACACAAAGGCGTGGGCACACGCTTGTTGCTGGTACACGGCTATTGCTCAGGCGGCGTCTGGCCAACCAGTCAATTCTCCAACGCATCGACCTTTCTGGACGCCAACCAGAATCGCAGTCACGACCAATTCGCACGCTTGATTCAGAGCTTCGGCAACACTTGGAACTCCTTCGGAATCGTGGCCCACAGCCAAGGCGGTGCCGCTGCACTGCACCTTTACAACTATTATTGGAGTGGCCTCGACTATGCCACAGGCAGCCGTCTGATCCAGTCGGTGGGAACGCCTTACAAGGGCACCAACCTGTCGGGAATCCTAGCTTCGGTAGGCAATGTGTTCGGGGTTGGCTGCGGCAGCAACAACGACTTGACCTATAGCGGCGCTTCAAGTTGGTTGGCTGGCATACCGACCGCCTCCCGCGCCAAGGTCAACTACTACACCACCGCCTTCCGCACCACCAATTGGTGGACCAACGACTACTGCAACTTTGCCACCGACTTGGTACTGAGCGATCCAGAAGATGGCACCACCGAGCAAACCAACGGTCAGCTGTCGGGTGGCGTCAATCGCGGCCACACCACTGGCCAGTGCCATACCGCTGGCATGCGTGATCCGGCGCAGTTCTTGGATTCGGGCCGTAACTCTGTCATGAACACCAACGCCGCTCGCTAGACAATCTAGCCAGCTTCGAGTCCCAGAAACCCCGGCTCGCCGGGGTTTCTGCATTTTGAGCGGAAGCAATTTGAGTGCCGCAGAGAAAGCTCCCTTAAGAAGACAGTCGCCCTCAATCATTGCAGTTGTAGAGCCGAGCTTGCTCGGCTGCTCTATCCAATTCACAAAGGCACTGGCGAAACGCGGAAATCCGGCTGAACCACAAAAACACACCCCAGCGCAAACTCAGTCTGAAACAGGCAGACTGCCCGCCCCGATTGCTGACTGCGTTCGATCCATGTGGTGTCGTATTGTGATTTGCGTGTTGCTGAGTGGCGGCCTCGCTGGACTTGCGACCGCCAAAATTGAAGTTGAACCGAAGATTGCCTCGGCGGAATTGGTTACGCCGGCCTTGCTCGCGGGTCCGCATTTCAAAGTGCAGCCCTACGCGCAGTTCGAAGGTCTGCAAGCGCACTTTGTGATCGAGACGGATTGGGGTCCCTTGGACGCACCCAGCGTCGAGTTGCTGGCGCGGCGAGTCAACGAAATGCCATTGGTCGAAGCGCTGCATTCAGAAACCATGCTTGCTGCCTTGCAGGAGGCCGGCATCGGCAGCGTCCGCGATCCATTTCTCAAGGCCGGCGGCATCATCCGCCATCCCTTGCGCTCGGCGGCAAAGGTACCAGCGGGCGTGCTGCGCATGCTGACTGAACGGGTACAGAAGCTGGGCGATCGAGCGCGCCGGATTGGCAATCGCATCGAAGTCGCAGTCTTCAATGACGGCTCGCCGACGTCAGCCAATCCGTCGCCCAGCGGCAAGCAAGAAGAGCCTTGGTGGGATGCGCCGGTGGATGAAATCGGCCGCCTGCTGCGCTCAGAAGCAGGCCATGATCGAGCACGCCGCGATATCGCCAAGTCGCTTGGCATCGAGTCATGGACGGGCAACCCTTTGCTGCGTGAACGACTCGACGAATTGGCGTGGGCATTGGCCAGCGGTCGCATGGCCAGCTCGAAGATCATCGCCTTGGCATCGGCGGGTACATCCAGTGTGATCGGGCACATTGCGCTGGCCGACCGCGTTACATCCGAGCCACCGGAAGAGAACCAACGTCGCGCGCTGGAAGAACGACTGACACGCTGGACCGCCGATCCTGACCTGAGTTACCGGCTCGCGTGGCGCAGCGCGTTCGCGCCGCAAGGTTTGAGCGAACTACTGGATTCAATCGACAAGCTGCAACCCACCGGCGGCGTTGAGGCGCTGCTGGATACCGCGCTGTTGGCGCGCTCAGAAGTCGAAGCGCAATTTGTCTTGAATGGCTTGACATTGTTGCTTCACAACGCCGATGTGCCGGCCACCGGCGGCGAACTGGTCGCGGTTGCGCAACTGGCAGGCTATCGGGCTACCGACGGCGAATTTTTACTGCCCTTGGCCGTGGATCGATTGAGTTGGACGCCCGAAGTTAAACGCTGGTTCGACCATGTCACGGTTAGCGACCATGCTCGCCGCACGGTGTTGGTCGCCGGCATGATCAGCCCTCTCGCAGAGCGCGAATTGACGCGCCGCGGTTGGAGCATACGTGCCTACGTGCGTTGGCCCGAGGCTCCGCCCTATCAACGTCCAGGCGAAGCCGCGTAACGCAGCATGACGGCGCGTGAAACCGCGCACTCACCGATAATGCGGCTACGAACATCAACGTCATCGAAGCACAAAGGGGAAAATCGCATGTCTGCCGCCATCACTCGCTTTGCCGCCGAACTGGAGTCCATCCGTGAACAGGGATTGTTCAAGCGCGAGCGCGTGATCGCCTCGCCGCAATCGGCCGAAATCACCTTGGCCGATGGCCGTCGCGTGCTTAATTTCTGCGCCAACAATTATTTGGGCTTGGCCGACCATCCGCAGGTGATCCAAGCCGCCAAAGATGCGCTGGATAGCCACGGCTTCGGTATGGCCAGCGTGCGTTTCATCTGCGGCACACAGGATCTGCACAAGCAACTGGAAGCTACCATTGCCGAGTTCTTCGGCATGCAAGACAGCATTTTGTATGCGGCCTGCTTTGACGCCAACGGCGGCTTGTTTGAACCCTTGCTCGGCGAGCAAGACGCGGTGATATCAGACGCCTTGAACCATGCCTCGATCATCGATGGCGTTCGTCTCTGTAAGGCTAAGCGCTATCGCTACGTCAATTGCGACATGGCCGACCTCGAGGCTCAACTCAAACAAGCGAAGGCAGATGGCGCACAAACGATCCTGATCACTTCCGATGGCGTGTTCTCGATGGATGGCACCATCGCGCCGCTAGTGGCCATCACCGCGCTCGCCAAGCAGTACGGTGCCCTGGTCCATATCGACGAATGCCACGCCACCGGGTTTGTTGGCGCCACCGGCCGCGGCTCAGCCGAGCTACGCGGCGTGCTCGACAAGATCGACATCATCACTGGCACGCTAGGCAAGGCCTTGGGCGGCGCGGTCGGCGGCTTCACGGCGGGGCGCAGTGAGGTGATCGAACTACTGCGGCAGCGCTCGCGACCTTACTTGTTCTCCAACTCACTGCCACCGCATGTCGTCGCTGCCGGTAGCGCGGTGTTTGCCATGCTTGCCGGTGCCGATGAACTGCGGCAGCGGCTGGCCGACAACACTCGACATTTCCGCCAGCGGATGAGCGCCGCGGGATTTACCCTGAAGCCAGGCGAACATCCGATCTGCCCCGTCATGTTATTCGATGCGCCACTGGCGCAGCGCTTTGCCGAGCGACTGCTGGAGGAAGGCATCTACGTGGTCGGGTTCTTTTTCCCGGTGGTGGCGAAAGGACAGGCGCGCATTCGCACCCAAATGTCAGCCGCGCATACTCGCGAACAGTTGGATCGCGCCATTGATGCGTTCATGCGAATTGGGCGCGAGCTCGGGGTGATCGCCGGCTGAGCGCGTGTCGGCAAGTAACCCCGGCGTTGCCGGGAGTTACTTATCTCAACCGTTGCCGCGCTTACGCACGATCAGCATCGCCAACTCCATGGATTGCTCGTAGTTGAGACGCGGATCGACACTCGACAAATAGGCGCGCTCGAGATCCGTCTCGGTCAACTCGCGTGCACCACCCAAACACTCGGTGACGTTCTCGC
>JANNWF010000512.1:0-10307 GCA_031408455.1 Pseudoxanthomonas sp.
GCGGCCATCCCATTCGATCATCTGAGTCGGCAACTCGGCGGGCTCACCGACACTCACATGCAGCCAACCGCGATAGCGCTGAATGCGGGTTTGCCGATAGCGGATCAGTGGCTGACCATCGGCGGCGGCGTTGATCAGTTCATGGCTGATGCGGACGTGCAGACGTTGCGGCAGTGGATCGGCACCGGCGAATTGCAGCCAGCGACGCAGTACATGTGCGCGCATCGTCGGCGCTAGGTCCAGTAGCGCGGTAATGACCAAGGTGCGCGAATCGGCTTCTGAACACGCAGTCAGCGCCGCTTGAATCTGCGGCTCCAGCAAGTCCGCATCCGCGGCCAGCAGGCCGGCACTGGCAGCAAGCGCTGCGCCTGCCTGTGGCCAGCGCGCACGCAGCAACGGCATCACTTGCTGGCGCAGCCAGCTGCGCTGATGGCGTGGGTCGGCATTGGCGGGGTCTTCGATCCAAGTCAGGTCGTGGTCTATCGCATAGGCCTGCAGCACCTCGCGCGGACAGCCGAGCAAAGGTCGCCACAGAGTGGCTCGGCCCAAAGCCCGCTGCGATCGCATTGCCCCAAGTCCGGCGGTGCCGGAGGCACGCAGCAGTCTCAATAGAAGGGTCTCGGCCTGGTCGTCTTGATGCTGCGCGGTGGCCAGCCATTCGCCGGCGACAAGTGCGCCGCTGAGCGCGGCGTAGCGGGCGTTGCGTGCCGCACCTTCAAGTCCCAAGCCTGCTTGCTGATCGACCTGACAGCGCAGCACCTGGATTGGCAGGGCAAGGGCATTGCAAACGGCCACGCAGTGACTCGCCCACGCCGACGAGTCTGCCTGCAAGCCATGGTCAACATGCAACACGCGCAAACCGAGTTCACGCGCAGCGGGCAGGGTTGAAAAGGCGTGCAAGAGGACAGTCGAGTCCATCCCGCCGCTGAAGGCGACTGCCAAGGCGGGTGGAGCCGCCTTGCTTAGTTGGTCATTGAGGAAGTCGACTAATTGGGAGGTCATTGCAAGCATCGTGCATGGTGGAAGCGGCCCTGCCAATTGACCAGCGCGATAATCGTCGCTCTTGTAGAGCCGACAGAGCGAAGAACAGGCCTGCGTGCGCACTGCGAACGCCCTCGGCTGCTCTGACTGCCGCCGTCGAGTTGCGGGCTGCGAGGAGCTAGCGGAGCAAGCTCCGCTCTACCAGAGCATTCCAGCGCTGCCGTGCCGTTGTAGAGCCGAGCTCGCTCGGCTGCTCTGCGTCCGACCAGCGAACGCTTCCCGACCAACAGCAGCAGCGGAGCAAGCTCCGCTAAAGAATCTTGGTACCGCAAACCCGCTAGGCTCTTGCGATGCCAAGCATCGACCACCGACCGCCCGCAATTGCTCTACTAGGCCCCACGGCCTCTGGCAAGACCGCAATGGCCTTGGACTGGGCCGAGCGCTTCGGCGGCGAGATCGTCAGCGTGGATTCGGCCTTGGTCTATCGCGGCATGGATATCGGCAGTGCCAAGCCCAGCAGCGACGAGTTGGCGCGCGCGCGACATCATTTGCTTGACCTGCGCGAGCCCCATCAGCCCTATTCGGCGGCCGAGTTTTGCGCTGACGCTCTGCTCGTGATGGAAGACATCAAGGCGCGCGGTTGCATGCCGATTCTGGTCGGCGGCACCGGCTTGTACTTTCGCGCACTATTCAATGGTCTATCGAAGATGCCGGAGGCCGATCCCGCCATTCGCGCCGAGCTTGCCGCACAAGCAGATGCTATCGGCTGGCCTGCCATGCATGCGCAGTTGGCGGTGGTAGATCCGCAAGCCGCCGCACGCATCCAACCCACCGACCCGCAGCGCATTCAGCGCGCGCTGGAAGTGTTCGGGCTCACCGGCAGGCCGATCAGCGCTTGGCAAAGCGAGCCCCGTTGCCCACCGCGACTGCCTTTCCGATTTCTGAAAATTGCGCTGTGGCCAGATCGCCAGCTGTTGCGCGAGCGCATCGCCAGGCGCTTTGAAGGGATGCTGGCGGCCGGCTTTCTGGATGAAGTGTGTCGCTTGCGTGCGGATCCGCGCTTGCATGCGGACTTGCCTGCGATGCGCGCCGTGGGCTATCGGCAAGCATGGGATCACCTCGATGGACGCAGCAGCGTGGATGAGTTTCGCCAATCGGTGATCCATGCCACTGCCCAGCTGGCCAAGCGGCAGCGCACTCTGCTACGCGGTGAATGCGATGTCTTTCGCGTTGACCCCGGTTCAGAAAAGGATATTCGCCGGCTGGAAAACCTGCTGCGCGACTTCTTGCCCACGTCCTGAACACAGCCTGCGTGTACCATTTGCCGGCGCAAACGAGCTTTGCATTTGCGCCTTGCACTTGAATTGCCGGCGCTGCCCCCCAGTTTTGGGACCTTGGCAGTCGACGGCGCTCGCGACCTCGGCGGACATCCGCCTGCGGTCGCGCACAACAATAAATCAGCAGGAGACAATTTGTGATGTCGAAAGGCCAGTCGTTGCAAGACCCATTTCTTAACGCTCTTCGGCGTGAGCGCGTACCCGTGTCGATCTATTTGGTGAACGGCATCAAGTTGCAAGGGACGGTGGAATCGTTCGATCAGTTCGTGGTGCTGTTGCGCAATACCGTCAGTCAGATGGTTTACAAACACGCGATCTCGACCGTGGTGCCGTCACGTAACGTGCGACTCGGCCCTCCGGGCGGTGATCACGGCGGCGGCGATCACGCCGGCGACGAAAGCGTCCACATCGGGGAATAGCGCCGGCGTGTTTGAACGTTCCCGCAAGGGTGAAAACGCACTGCTGATCCAGCCCTACCGGCCAGGCGCGCAAGACCCAACCTTGCTCGATGAGTTTGTCGAGCTGACGCGCTCGGCCGGTGCTACCGTCGTGGCGACCTTGCATGCGCGTTTGGAGAAACCCAATCCAGCGTTGTTGCTGGGCACCGGCAAGGTGGAAGAAGCACGCGCGCTGTGTGAAGCCACGGAGGCCGACTTGGTGCTGGTCAACCACGCGCTGACGCCGGTGCAAGAACGCAATCTTGAGCGCGCCCTAGAACGTCGCGTGGTGGATCGAACCGGCCTGATTCTCGACATCTTTGCCCAGCGTGCGCGCAGTCACGAAGGCAAGCTGCAAGTGGAGCTTGCTCAGCTCAAGCACATGGCGACACGGCTGGTCCGCGGTTGGACTCACCTTGAGCGCCAGCGCGGTGGTTCGATTGGTCTACGTGGTCCTGGCGAAACGCAGTTGGAAATCGACCGTCGCTTGCTCGCCAAGCGCGTGGATCTGCTGAAAGCGCGGCTGGAAAAAGTCGAAGTCCAACGCACCCAGATGCGCCGCGCGCGCTTGCGCAACGAAATGCCGCGCGTGGCCTTGATCGGCTATACCAATGCCGGCAAGTCGACGCTATTCAACGCATTGACTGGCGCGGACGCCTACGCCGCCGACAAATTGTTCGCGACACTTGACCCCACCGTGCGCCGGCTGACGGGCTTGCAGTGTGGCCCAGTCGCGCTAGCCGATACCGTCGGCTTCGTGCGCGACTTGCCACATGACCTGATCGCGGCCTTTCGCTCGACCTTGAGCGAGGCCCGCGACGCCGACTTGTTGCTGCACGTGGTTGACGCCGCCGATCCTTTGCGCGAGGAGCGCATCGGCCAAGTGCAGGAAGTGTTGAATGACATCGAAGCAGGCGAAATTCCGCAACTGGTGGTGTTCAACAAATTGGATTTGATCGAGGACGGCGCGCCTCGCGCAGACCGCGATGAAGAGGGTGCCGTGCGGCGCGTTTGGGTCTCGGCCCACACCGGTGCGGGCATCGAATTGCTTCGCGAAGCGATCTCGGGAAAGTTTCCCGCCGCGCGCATTCATCAGTGGATCAGTTTGCCGGCGATGGCCGGACGCCTGCGCGCGCGCCTGTTCGCAGCGGGTGCGGTGGTCAATGAGAACGCCGGTGATGAAGGCTGGTCACTTGAATTGGACTTGCCCGAGCGGCTTGCCGCCCAAATGTGTGTGGGCAATGACCCCGACGCGATCGCGCTGCGTGGCCAATTGGGTGCCGAGTTGGACGCGCGCGCAGAAGCGCTGGCGGCACTGCAATGAGCGCGTTCGCAGTTGCAGCATTGCTAGTTGAATCAGCCCCATTTGAATCAGCCCCATTTGAACCGTCGATTTGCACCAACCGAGACTTAGTCCTATGAGCCAACCCTCTCGCCTTAGTCGCGCGCTCGCCGCGTTGCGCTGGCCATTTGTGCGTCAGCGATCCAGCAATCCATTGCCAGCGAATGAATCTGCCGACATGGCGTGGAATGAGCCCGGCGGCGACAAAAAAGACCCATGGAACAACGGCCGCAAGGACAGCGATCCGGGCAAGCGCGGCGATCAAGGCCAAGGCCAAGGGCCAGACGTCGACGCCTTTCTGGAAAAGCTGAAAGCCAATCTGGGGCGCGTGTTCGGCAGTGGTGGTACTGGCTCCGGCAACTCCACGCGCAACAGCGCGCAAGGCGGGCCGAATCTGTTGCTCATCATCGGCGGCTTGCTCGCCGTGTGGTTGGTGTTTGATTCCTGGGTGATGGTGGATGAACGCGAGCGCGGCGTGGTGCTTCGATTTGGCAAATTTGATCGGTTGATGACGCCAGGCCCCAACTTCAAACTGCCACGACCGTTTGAGACGGTGACCAAGGTCGATGTCACTCAGCTGAGCAGTCACACCGGACAAGTACGCATGCTGACCAGCGACGAGAACATCGTCCAGATTGAGTACAACGTGCAGTATCTGGTGGCCGATCCGCAGCTCAACCTGTTCGGTGCCCGCGATCCGGAAGACACCTTGAAACAGGCGGCCGAAAGCGCCGTGCGTGATGTAATCGGGTCATCCCTGATGGACGCGGTGCTGACTGGCGAACGCGCTGCGCTGGCCGCAGCTGCTCGCAAGCGATTGCAAGCCACGCTCGACAGCTACAAGACCGGGTTGTCGGTGTCCGTGTTCAATATTCAGAACGCGCGCCCGCCCACCGAAGTGCGCGAAGCCTTCGATGACGCGATCAGCGCTCGCGAGGACCGCGAGCGGATCGAGAGCGAAGCCTTGGCTTACGCCAGTTCCGTAGTGCCCGAGGCACGCGGTGAAGCGGCGCGCATCCGCGCCGAAGCCGAAGGGCATAAAGAGGCAGTGATCGCACGCGCACTGGGTGAAGCCGATCGCTTCAACCTGCTCGCCGAGCAATACCGCAAAGCCCCCGATGTCACTCGCCAACGCCTGTATCTGGAGTCGATGGAACGGGTGTTGTCGAACAGTCGCAAGGTGTACGCCGGTGACGGCGACAACGTGTTGTATTTGCCGCTGGATGGCAGCACATCGGCCAATGCGCCCATGAATCGTTTGCCCGCGGCCGCCGCCGCAATGGCCCCAAGTGCGCCAGAGCGCAGCGTGCGTGAGCAGATCCGCCCTGAGCGCGGTGGTCGTGAGGAGAGTCGCCAATGAAGACCTATATTCCCGTCATCGCTGTCGTGCTTGGCTTCCTAGCCATGGACTCGGTTTACCAAGTGCGCGAAAACGAAGTCGCACTGCGTTTTCAGTTTGGACGGATCGTCGAAAGCGACATCCTGCCCGGTATCCACTTCAAGCTGCCGCTGGCGCAAAACGTGATGAAGTTTGACCGGCGCGTGCTGTCGCTGGACGGGCAGCCCGAGCGTTACCTGACGTCGGAAAAAAAGGACGTTAGCGTCGACTTCTTCGTCAAATGGCGAATTGCCGACGTGCGCAAGTTTTACGGTGCTGCCGCCGGCCAAGAGGCCAATGCCGCGCAACGCTTGTCGCCCATCGTCAAAGAGGCTATTCGCAACGAATTCAATCAGCGCACGTTGAAAGAAGTGGTTGGCGGCGTGCGCACCAATCTGGCCGAACGTTTTGTCGAAGTCGCCAACGTGGGCGCAGCCGAGTTGGGTGTCGAAGTGATTGACGTGCGTATCAAGCGCATCGACTTGCCCGAAGATGGCGGCGTGCTTGGCTCGGTGTTCGAGCGCATGCGCGCCGAGCGCTTGCGGGTCGCCAATGCGCTGCGCGCGCAGGGTACCGAACAGTCCGAGACCATTCGCTCCAACGCCGACCGCCAGCGCGTGGTGATCGTGGCTGAGGCGGATCGCGACAGTCAGCGTCTACGCGGTGAAGGCGATGCCGTAGCCGCCGAAACCTATGCCAAAGCATTCGGCCAGAACGCCGAGTTCTACGCCTTCAGCCGCAGCTTGGAGGCGTATCGCAACTCGTTCGGCAGCGGCAAGGACGTGCTGGTGCTGGATCGAGATTCCGAGTTCATGCGCTATTTCAAGGACTCTGGCGGCCCGCGCTGACCGCTAGCTTCAGCGGCGAACTTTTGAGGCCTCGATCCGCATGACCAGCGACCTGTTGGCTGCCCTGTGTCTGGTGCTGGTTATTGAAGGTCTGGTGCTGTTCGTCGGACCAGCGGCCTGGAAGCGGGTCGCCCAGCAGTTGATGGAAGTGCCCGAAAGCACGCTGCGCATGAGTGGCACCGTGATGATTGCGATTGGTTTGTTAGCGTTACAGTTCGTCCGCTGAGGCAATACGAGCTAACCGCCAGTGCGGCATGCATCGGCAAGGACCAGCGGAGCAATTTTTCGGGTTCGCTTCGCTCGGTCTGTTTTACCAAGGCTCGCACGAGTCGATCCATTGGGTTTGTAGAGCCGAGCTTGCTCGGCTGCTCTTGCTGCAGACACGCGGCAAGTCCTCAAAAACCAGCGGAGCAAGCTCCGCTCTACAAGAGCTGAGGAGCAGGCAGCTTGGGCGAGCCGTTGTAGAGCGGACCGCGCGAAGCAAAACGCGCGAGCTTGCTCGGCTGCCCTGCAAGCCTCGCAGTTGCCTACTCCTCCACCACAATCTTGATCTGGTCCGACATCACTGGCTGCTTGTGCGGAATGTGGCTGTGATCTCCGAGCAATAGTTGCAGCGTATGTTCACCCGCTGTCAGCGTCAGCGAGGTTTCAGTCTGCCCGCCGCCAAAGTGAAGATGTTTCGCATCGTTGGGAATCGGCATGCCTAACTCCGGTAGCCCGGTGTCAATCAGCAAGTGGTGATGGCCCGTCTTGGCGACGACCGAGCCGGCGGGCGCGACACCCATTCCACTCAGCCCGAAGCGCACGACCACCGGGTTCTTCACCTTCTCCCCCGACTTCGGGCTGATGAAGTAGAGCTTGGCTTCGGCCGGTGCATCGGTGCGGGGCAGCTCGATCGCGAAGGCGGGGGTGGCAAGCGCGATGGCGAACAGGGTGGTGAGGATGCGCATGGGTGGCTCTCGCCCAATTAGATGGAGCACTATCGTACCCAGCAACTGTTAATCGCGTGTCTACGAACCGCGTTTTGGGAGGCTCGCTGAACACCCGCAGCTGAACGCCGACGGTACCTTTCAAGCATGTTGCAGCCTCAAAACGCCGGCCTAACCTCGACCTAAGTTTCGCTTAAGTTTGCGCCGCTAAGGTGCACCTCAGTCAGTCAGTCAACGACCCTAGGTGCACGACCATGCAGGCGATCATGAACAACCCGGTGGAAGCCATCGAACGCGGCGGTGCGCGCTTGCCCGCCGGCCGGCTAAGGCTGGCGCAGTTCTCTCTTCACTCCGCAGGAACGCCACATCGGCATGAGGTAGAGCACTACATCGGCGCGCGCTTCCAGCGGGTCTATGGCGCTCAGATCAATCATTTTCTGCCGCAACTGATCACGCTGACTGGGGCATCCACCTTCTGTGCCGCAGTCGGCCTGGCTTCTGCATCCAACGGCAAGCTGTTTGCCGAGACGTACCTGTCGGTGTCCATCGAGCAACTGATCGCCGAAGCCAAGGGCATGCCGGTGGATCGCGATCAAATTCTCGAAATCGGCAACCTCGTTTCCACCTGGAAAGGCAGCGGTCTGTTGCTGTTCGTATTTCTGAGTGAACTGATCGAGCGGCTCGGCTATCGCTGGGTGGTATTCACCGCGACCCGTCATGTCGAACGTCTGCTGGCTCGACTGCACTACGCGCCGGTGGTGCTCGCTGACGCTGATCCCGCGTGCTTGCCAGATGGCGGCGCGAGCTGGGGCAGCTATTACCAGCGGCAACCGCGAGTGATGTTCGGCGAAGTGCGCCCGGCCGTCATGGCGGCGCGAAAAGGCCTGATGTATCGCACCGCCGCGCGCGCAGTCTCTGCGCAAGTGGATCGGGTAGTCGCCGAATATCGGCAACGGCCGGCTCAGATCATCGGCTGAGCGGGACAACCGTCGATGAACACCACTGTGTTGGAAGCGCTGCGCAGCCATGCTCATACGCAGCCCGATGCGACTGCCTTGCGCGGCCTCAGCGAAAGCGGCGAGGCAAGCGTTGTCAGCTACGCGTCCTTGTTGCAACAGGTAGACGCACTGGCCACGTGGTTGCAGCAACAGCAGCTGCCGTTGTTGGGCTTGTGGGGCGACAATCAGATCGAATGGGTGATCGCCGATCTGGCCGCCTGGCAAGCCGGCATTCCGCTCATTCCACTGCCACGATTCTTCTCGCACGCGCAGTTGGCCTTCGTTGTCGAGTCGTCTGGTTTGCGACACTTGCTCACTTGCGGCGCGATCAGCGACGGCTTGCCGACGCACGGCCGAGTGCTATCGCCCGTGCCTGCAATCCACCTTGATCAGGTGAGTTCAGAAGCCCGCTCGGAACCGACCATCGCGCCGGATACCCGCAAGATCACCTTCACCTCCGGCACCACGGGTCAGCCCAAGGGCGTCTGTCTGAGCGGCGCGACATTGGACGCGGTCACTGTTGCACTGGCCGAGCGCATTCACGAGTCGGAAGCCGGCGACAACGCGCTGAATTCTCACTTCTGCCTGTTGCCGCTCAGCACCTTGCTCGAAAACGTCGCGGGCATCTATGTGCCAATCCTGCTCGGCAAGAGCGCAATTGTTCTGCCCGGACCCGCGATAGGACTGTTGGGCAGCTCACAGCTCGATTTGCCGTTGTTGCTCAAGACGCTGCATCAGCATCAGCCCAACAGCCTGATCCTGTTGCCGCAAATTCTTGCGGGGCTGGTGGCAGCGGCCAACCATGGCATGCCGCCGCCAAGCTCGCTGAGCTTTGTTGCCGTCGGTGGCGCCACCACGCCTCCCGCACTGTTGAATCAGGCTCATCGCCTGGGTATCCCGGTGTTCGAAGGCTATGGCCTGTCCGAATGTGCGTCGGTGGTGAGTCTGAACTCACCGCGAGCCAATCGCGTTGGCAGCGTGGGCCGCGTCTTGAGTCACCTGCGCGTACGCGTGGTGGATGGCGTGATCCAGGTCGCCGGCAATGCTTTCTCCGGCTATCTCGGTCAGCCCGTCAGCGACTCACAAAGCAACTGGATCGACACCGGCGACATTGGCCACATCGACGAGCAAGGCTATCTGCACATCACCGGGCGGCAGAAGAACCTGCTGATCAGCAGCTTTGGCCGCAACATCTCTCCCGAGTGGCTGGAGTCTGAATTATCGATGTGCCCAGCCATCGCGCAGGTGATGGTCATTGGCGACGCAAAACCGTTCTGCGCTGCTTTGCTGGTTCCTCGTACCTCCAGCTCAGAAATCGACGCGCTGGCAAGCCAAATCGCCGGCGTGAACGCCACGCTGCCCGACTACGCAAGGATTCGCCGATTCATCGTCGCCAGCGAACCGTTTTCGCTCGCCAATGGATCCCTGACCGACAACGGCAGGCTGCGCCGCGAAGTGATTGCCAGTCGCCATGCCGAGGCCATTACGGCGCTCTACTCACCCACTTTTCCATTGGCTGATCTGTCAGCCGATCCAACATCTAGCCAATCCCTTGAAGCAGGAGCATTACATGCCATTTTTTGACCACTTGAAGGCACAGACGGAGAGCGCGCGTCAGTACTTGCTTGCCGCACCGCTGATCAAGCGCTGTCTGGGTGACGGGCCGCTCAGCCGGCAGGAGTACGTCGGATTTCTGACCGAGGCGTTTCATCATGTGCAGCACACCGTGCCCTTGTTGATGGCCACGGGCAGTCGACTGCCGATGCACAAGGAGTCATTCCGAACTGCGATCGCCGAGTACATCAAGGAGGAAATCGGTCATCAGGAATGGATCTTGAACGACATCGCCGCCTGCGGCGAGGACAAGGAAAGCGTGCGTATGGGCAAACCCAATCCGGCCACCGAGCTGATGGTGGCCTACGCCTACGACACGGTGATGCGCAACAACCCGATGGGTTTTTTCGGGATGGTGTTCGTATTGGAAGGCACCAGCATCAGTCTCGCAACGCTGGCGGCCGACATCATCCAGAAGCAGTTCGGCTTGCCGCGCAAAGCCT
>JANNWF010000513.1:0-10151 GCA_031408455.1 Pseudoxanthomonas sp.
CGACCGAGCAACAGGTCGAGCGCACGTTGCAGGCGGATACGCGGATCGGCGCTCATGGGCTACCGCCAGCGCAATGGTCGGTGCCCTTGGTGAGCACCGCGTCGAACAGTGCCTGGCTCAGCTGGTCGCCCATGGCGAGGCCGTGCTTGCTGGCGAAAATGGCGAGCGCGGCGTACGTGGTATTGCCGAGATCGCCATCGCTTTGTGGGCCGGTGAGACCAAGATGGCACTGCAGTCGTTTGATTTCGTCGCGGCTGAAGTCGGCGGCAAAGTTCGACTTGGGAGTGGGCTTGGTGGCAGCCGGATCGGGCTTTCCTGGCTCGGTAGCCGCCGGCGTCGCAGGCGTCGCCGGCAGCACGGCGATGGTGTAGCGCAGGATCAGCGCGCCGGTCGGGTCGCTGATCGCGAGCAGCGCGGGATCAGCGCCGGTGGCCTTCTCGCCGAGCACTTCGATGACCAGCTTGCCATCGACCACCTTGGGTGCCGAGACCTTAACCGATGCGGCGTTCTTGCCGGACACTGACGAGGTCGGGAAGGCGTTGCTCTGGCTGTTGGTGATGGTGAAAGTGATGGTCTTGCCCACCTCGACGGTGCGCGCGGTTTCGGCGGGCTCGACCTTGAAGCCGGTGAAGGTGGTGACCGGACGGCACAGATCGTAGGCATCGCCGCTGGAGGCAGGAATGCTCATGCCGCGCACGCTGATGGTCAGTGCCGTGAGTGCGCTGCGCAGTGTGGTGATGGCGGCTTCGATGCGCTTGACCGCCGCCTCGCGCGCTGCCTCTGCGTCCTGCTCCGCCTGGGTGAGTGCGCGGCCACCGGGGTTGCTCTGGGCCTTGATCCCGCCGGGCGCAGGGGTGCTCGCCGGCAGCGACGACAGGCCAAAACCCATGGCGGTCTGGCGCAGGCTGCCGGCCATCGCTAGCAGGCTTTGCAGGCCTGTTTCTTGGCTGCTGACTAGTTGGGCTGTCTCGACCACGATGCGATCAACCACGGTCGCCAGCCGCAGCGCGGCGCGACTGTGGGCGTTGTGGATCTCGTAGGCGTGGCTGATCAGATTGGCCGCATCAGCGGCGACCACAGCCGCGCGGGCGAGCACCGGTGCGTCGGCGGGCAACAGGCCGGAGTCGGCGGTCACAGCGGCGTTGAGCGCCATCTCGGCCTTGACGGCGGCATCGATCGCGGTGCCCAGCGCCGTCACCCGCGCATCGGCAAAGCGGTAGTCCAGCCCGGCGTCAATCGCGCAACTCAGCGCCAGTGCGCCCTCCAGATAGGCACGCTGCTTGCCCGGCGGCGCGAGGAAGCTGGTGGCGCTGTAGTAGCCTGCCGCGCCCAGCGAAAGCCGCGAGATACGGTCGGGCGAACCGTGGCCGGAGATGCCGTAAAACACCGCCACCGCGCTGGCGGGAATGCCGACCAACGCATTGGCGTTGCGCGCGATGGAATGCTGACCCGCGGCGCGCAGGTACTCCTTACGCCAGTCGGCGGCGTACCTCAGTGCGCCATCCACGGTGCAATTACTCAGCGCCCGCTCGTTCTTGACGCTGCGCTTGTCGTCACTTTGCGCCAGATGGCAATCCGACTGCTGCGGCCCCTTCAGGTTGACCGAGAACAGCGAACACCCCGACAGCCCAATCGCCAGCAGCAGCGTCGCTGCCCGGACCAACGGCGTCAGCCGCACCGCCTTGACTGCAACACAATTCACAACACGCCCTGCATCCCCATGCGAGACAGTATTCACAAGCCCTTTCTCCCCATTGAAGGGTCGGCCACCGCGATCGGCTGATCGCTCCTTCATGACCGACTCATTTAATAGGTGTCACGAGAAGGCCGAGATTCGCACCCCCGTGCGAATTGATTGGTTTGTGCGGATGGATCGGCTGCCCAAGGCCCCGGAGCGGGCGGTGGTTTCGGTGCTCAAGTCCCCCGCGGCTTGGCGCGATGGGTGGGTGTTGCCGACCACGGATCATCCGGCCACGGATGGCGCGGATAGCGGCCTTTCATTTCTTTTCTCACTTCGGGATAGGTGCGCTCCCAGAAGCCGCGCAGGTCCTGGGTCACCTGCAAGGGTCGGCCACCCGGCGAGAGCAAGTGCAAGGTCACGGCGAGGCGGCCATCGTCGATGCGCGGGGTATCGGCGAGCCCGAACAGTTCTTGCAACTTGACCGCCAGTACCGGCGACTCGCCATGCAGATAGTGGATGCTGCGCGACTGCCCGGATGGCACTTCGATGCGCGCTGGAGCGAGGGTGTCGATGCGCTGACGTTGGCTCCAATCCAATCGCGATTTCAGGGCTTCCGCGAGCGCATCTGCATCCAACGCATCGAGTCGGGTTTTGCCCGCGAGCGCCGGCTGCAACCAGTCGGCAAGGTTTTCCATGAGGTCGGCATCATCGAAGCTCGGCAGACCCAACTCCGGCCGCCATGCCTGCACGCAGCGCACCCGCTCTCGCCATTGGGTCAAAGCTTCGCCGAAGTTTAACGAAGGCAGACCAAGCTGCCGCACCGCATCGACCAAAGCCTCGGCGAAACGTGATCGATCCGGCGTCGCCAAGGGCTTGCTCTCGATCACGATGCGAGCGAAGCGGCGCTCGCGCGTGGCGGCAATTCGACGTGCGTCGGCGTCCCAGTAAACCCGATCCTCAGTCACAAATTGCGCGCTACATTCGTGCTCAAGCCGCGCAATGTCGAGCGCCGCGGCGCGTTGCACCCGCGCATCGCGATCTGCGTCTTGCAGGTCTGTCACCAGCAACCACGGCTCGCCGAACAGGGCACTGTCATCCCACAGCCGCACGCTGCGGCCGTTGGCTAACTGATAGCGGCGTGGGTCTTGCGGATGCTGGCGGGCGATACGGTCCGGGAACGCGTGGCGGAGCACGTCGCCCAGCGTGTGCGTCGGCAAATCAGCAAGCGCAGGATCGACGCGCAAGCGCCGACGCCACTGTGCCGAGAGTCGCTCGATCGCGGCCAAAGCGCCGCGATTGGCGTCGCTCACCACGCGTCCGGCGCGCATCGCCACCAGCGCATGCCAGCGACTGCCCAAGTCATCACTGCGCAGTCCTGTCATGGGGTCGCGCGATTCGATCAAGGCGGCCAGATCGCAAGCAAGCGCGCGCTCGGCCGACACCAGGTCGGCACACAACATGGCCGCCAAGCGTGGATGCGTGCCCAAGGCGAGCATGCGCCGCCCGAGCGCGGTGATCGCGCCGCGTTCGAGCGCGCCCAAGCGCTGCAAAAGTTCGTTGGCGGCGGCCATTGCCCCCGGTGGGGGCGCGTCAACGAAACACAGGTCACTGCTACCCCACGCGGCCAGCTCCAATGCCAAACCGGCCAACTCGACCTGTCCCATCTCGGCGCGGCGCTGCGGTTCCAGCCGTTGTGACTCTGGCCACAGTCGGATGCACCAGCCCGGCGCGACACGGCCCGCGCGACCGGCGCGCTGATCGGCCGAGGCCTGCGAAATGGTGACCGTGGTCAGCCGTGAGAACCCAGAGTTCGGGTCATAGCGCGGCTCGCGCGCATGGCCGCTGTCGATCACTACGCGAACGCCCGGCAGGGTCACCGAACTCTCGGCCACATTGGTGGCTAGCACCACGCGGCGGCGGCCATTTGGATCGGCGCGCAGCACGGCAGCCTGCTGCTCGACTGGCAATTCACCGTGCAGCGCCAGCACCTCGGCATCGACGTTTTCAAGCAAGCGTTGCAAGCGCGCAATCTCGCGCTGTCCCGGCAGAAACACCAGCACATCGCCGACGTGTTCAGACAAAGCCAGACGCACCGTGCGCTGCACCTGTGCTTCATCGCGCTCGCCACGTATCGCTGCGAGATGGCTGATCTGGACCGGAAAACTGCGACCGACTGAAACGAGCTGGCGCGCATCGATCAAGCGGGCAAGTCGTTCACCATCCAGCGTCGCTGACATCACCACGATGCGCAGATCGGGGCGCAGCTGCGCCTGCACATCCAGCGCCAGTGCTAACCCCAAATCTGCACTCAGGTGGCGTTCGTGGAATTCGTCGAACAGCAACGCGCCGACGCCTTCCAGGCTCGGATCCTCCTGGATCATCCGGGTCAGGATGCCTTCGGTGACCACTTCCACAATGGTGCGTGCCGAGGTCCGATTGTCGAATCGGATGCGATAGCCGACGCTCTCGCCGACCGCTTCACCGCGCTGTTCGGCCATAAAGCTCGCGGCCGCTCGAGCGGCCACGCGGCGCGGTTCCAACATCAGGATGCGTTGCTCGCCACGCCAATCTGCGGCCAACAAAGCCAGCGGAACCCGCGTGGTCTTGCCAGCCCCCGGCGGCGCTTCCAAGACCAGCCGCGGGTGTCCCGCGAGGCTGCGCAGGATGTCTGGCAGCAGGGAGTCGATAGGGAGGGTTGCGCCGTCCATGGCGAAAGGGTAGCGGATTGAACCGGTCCCTCGCCGATGAGTGCCGATCCTTGGGCATCGAGCCCCTCTCCCTCCGGGAGAGGGGTTGGGGTGGGGGTTCGGGCTTGCCGGGTGTTGCAAAATTGCCCCGGACCCTCATCCGGCGCTGCGCGCCACCTTCTCCCGGAGGGAGAAGGATTAGCGAGCAATCTCCACCTGGTACTACACCGTCTGCTTTTTCCAAAGCCAAGCCGCTTTGGTTACTTAGAACGCTTGGCCCCACGCGCCACCAGCTGCGCTTCCAACTGCTCGCGCACTGCATTCAGGCGATCTTGCGTGGCCTTGTTGCGAGTGCTGGCCTTGCCATCGGCAAGCACCGTGCTGGTCAGTGACAGACCCTTGTTCAGCGCACCTGTCGACTTCCGACTCGGACCTGTCCCGTCCTCGACGAAGGTACGGCTGGCGCTGCGGAATCCTCGCGCGGGAAAGAACACCGTCGGGTTGGTTCCGCGGTTGTACACCGCGATCTCGCCCTCGAACTGATTGGTGCCCAGCTCAATAAAGTAGCTCGCAAAGGTGCTGGCTGAGTTCTCCACCACGATCACATGCGTGCGGTCGGCAGCTACGTATTCGGCGATGGCGTAGCGCAAGTCGAGGTCGGCATTGCTACAAAAACCACCCAAGCTTTCGGCTGGCCGACAGCCGTCGACGAAGTCGCCTTGGTTATCGAAGTCAAGATTGTCGAAAATCAGCACATCGCCAAAATACGCGGCCGCACCGTTCGCGGTGCCGCTGTAGTCGAGCACGGCCTGCCACTCGCCCATCATGCGGGTGAGATTGGCTGAAACCCCCGGCAGTGCTTGCTCATCTTCTGGGCGCTTGAAGTAGAAACGAAAACGCTCGATGTTGGTGGTGCGGCCGCCGATGGTCAGCGTCGCGCGCGCCGGATCAGTGGCGTTGAAGACGACACGAATGGC
The DNA here is from genome assembly GCA_031408455.1 of Pseudoxanthomonas sp. Lineage (GTDB taxonomy): Bacteria > Pseudomonadota > Gammaproteobacteria > Xanthomonadales > Xanthomonadaceae > JANNWF01. Next base: position 5,346 of record JANNWF010000513.1, read on the forward strand.
GCCACCGATGCCAAGTTGCGGGGTGACCGGGCGAAACGGGCAACCGAGACATTGCGCACCGGGAAAGTAGTCCAGCGTACCTTGGTACAGCGCATTGCCAGTGAGAAAGCCGGTTGAGGTGTACCAGGTCGGCGTGCCGGTGGGGGTGCCGACAAACAGCGAGATCGCGACAAAGTTGTCCTGGATCTCCATGATCAAGCCGGTGCCCGACTCATTCGGATTCCACCAGACGCCACTCTCTGGGGTGTAGGCACGCGCAGGCAGTGCAGCGACTAACAGTGCGAACAGGGCCAGCAGCGGCAGGCGTAAAGCACGGATCAACATGGCGCGGGACTCCTGATTGCGAGCGCTCAAGCTAGAGATAGCGCACTTAATGCGCCCTTAAATTGCTGCTTGATTGAATTTGTCAGTTTGCTGGCACTCAGATTTCCAGCTTCGCAGCTACGGGACCAAGTGATTGCGGCCTGGAGGGCGTCGCTCCCGCGACGCCGCTGTTCAAGACTGAGGACCCGTGGAGAGCAGCCGCGCAGGAGCGCGGCCCTCCCATTGAGCTGAGCAACCAAGCCCTCAACGCAGGGCTTGAAGCGTGCCCTTGTTGACCTGCCGCAGCCACTTCATCAGCGCGTCCCAATCCTGCTGATGACGACGCACGTTCTCCGAGCGGTAGTCGAACAGACTCTTGCCAAGCCCGCTCAGCAGCCCATACGCGCTGGAGTCACGCAAAGACGTCACCAACGGATACGGCCAAGTCTCGATCTGCGCCAACGCGTTGGCGCTGGCACTGGTCCACGGTTTGGTGCGATTGCCGACCAAGCCCACCGCGACCTTGTGCCGTCGCACGCGCTCGCTGCCGCTCAGGCTTGCGAGAAATTCGATGCTCGCATCCATGTCGATCACCGATGGCAGCACCGGCACGACGATGGCATCGACCTCGGCAATGACGCTCTCCAAGTCGCTGGCCATGGCACCGGCCGGCGCGTCCACGACCATCCTTTGCGTATCGGTAGGGATGAGTTTTTGCCAACCCCGCCGACAGCCATTGATCGGCAGGGCCGCGTGATCCAGCGCCGCGCGACGTTCGCACCAACGCGTGGATGAGCGCTGCGGATCGGCGTCGACCAGCACCGTGCGCTTGCCAGCCAGCGCGAAATATGCGGCCAGATGGGTGGCGATGGTGGTCTTGCCACAACCGCCTTTGCTGCTGGCCACAAGGATTGCGAGCATGCCCTCGGTCTCCGCTCAAAACGCTTCGAATCTACACCGGCAGCCGCGGTGCGGCCACCGCAAACCCGAAATCACATGAAAATTCTGCCCGCCCACTTCTTGGCCCCGTCCCCGATGCTCCGGGGGCGGCGCCTTGTGGCTTGCAGGCCGCAGGCCTGCCCAGGGTTGAACGCGCATCGCGCCGGGCGGGTTGGGGAGGGGTTGGGAAGTACATAGCTCTCAAACTAACGGTCATGACCGTTAGTTTGCGGCATCGCAACAAGTGTGCTTAAGTCGGGCGGAACCTGCTCGTCTGCACCCTCGCTTGGCATCGATACGCCGCGAATGCATTGGCAGCCATCCCTTTCGGAGGCGACATGACCGACACGCCGTGCCGGGGTCTCTACGACCCGCGCTTTGAGCACGATAGCTGCGGGTTTGGGCTGATCGCCCAGGTCGATGCGCGCCCCAGCCGTTGGGTGGTGGAGACTGCGATCGGTGCCTTGGCGCGGATGAATCATCGCGGCGCGGTGGCGGCCGATGGGGTCACCGGTGATGGCTGCGGCATCCTGATCCATCGTCCCGATGGGTATCTGCGTGCGGTGGCGAGCGAGGCGCAGATTCGCATCGGGCCGCAGTTTGCGGCGGGACAGATCTTCCTTCCACATGACGCCGCGCTCGCGCAGCAATGTCGCGAAGCCATCGAGCAAGCCTTGTCAGAGCTGGGCGTGCGGGTGGCTGGCTGGCGCGTGTTGCCGATGGATGCTTCGGTCTGCGGCGAGACCGCACGCGCGGGCATGCCACTGATCGAACAAGTGTTTGTGGTGCCTCAAGCGAGCATGGATCGCAGCAGTTTCGAGCGCGCGCTGTTTCTTGGGCGTCGTCGGGCCGAGCGCTCGATGCAACATTGCAATGAGTTCTACATCGCCAGCTTGAGTGCGGCGACTTTGGCCTTCAAAGGCATGGTGCTGCCGGAGCGCTTGCCGGCGCTATTTCCTGATCTGGCGCGCGCGGACATGGCCTCCTGCGCGGTGCTGTTTCATCAGCGTTTTTCGACCAACACCACGCCGCAATGGAAGTTGTCGCAACCGTTTCGACTGCTCGCCCACAACGGTGAAATCAACACTATCCAAGGCAATCGCAACTGGCTGCGCGCCCGTGCGCACAAATGGCACACGCCACTGTTTGATGTGAAGGCGTTGGACCCGCTGGTGAGTCTGGAGGGCTCGGATTCGCAAAGCCTCGACAACGCCTTGGAAGTGCTGTTGGCCGGAGGTATGGACGTGCTGCAGGCACTGCGGATTTTGATTCCGCCGGCCGGTCATTCGCTCGAACAACTCGATCCCGATCTGGCCGCGTTCTACGAGTATTACGCCCTGCATTCGGAACCCTGGGACGGCCCAGCTGGCATCGTGTTTGCGGATAGCCGTTATGCCGGCTGCACCCTGGATCGCAATGGTTTGCGCCCAGCGCGTTGGTGGTTGTCCAGTGACCGTCACCTGACTATTGCGTCTGAAAGCGGCGTGTGGGAATGCCCGCCCGAGCAGGTCATCGCCAAGGGTCGCTTGGGGCCGGGCGAAATGCTGGCAGTCGATCTGGATCGCGGCGAATTGTTGGACAGCCGCGCGATTGATCGCATCAACGCCGCACGTGCGCCGTTCAAGCGTTGGCTGAAGGCCGGCGTTCGCTACATCGTTGCCGACTTGATCGACCCGGCCTTGGCGGCCGAGCCAATGGACGCCGACACTTTGAAGCGCTTCTGCAAGCGCTTCCAGTTGACTCGCGAGGAGCGCGATTCGGTATTGCGCGTATTGGCGGAAACCGAGGCTGAAGCGGTCGGCTCGATGGGCGATGACATACCGACCGCGGTGATGTCCTTGCACGTGCGGCCGCTATACGACCACTTCCGGCAGGCGTTTGCGCAGGTCACCAATCCGCCCATCGATCCGTTGCGCGAAGGCTTGGTGATGTCGCTGGTGACCCAGATCGGTCAGGAGGGCAATCCGTTCGAACTCTCGGCTGAGAATGCGCGCCAGGTGATGTTGAATTCGCCGATTTTGTCGCAGCGCAAGTTGCGGCAGATCCTGGCGATGGAAGACTTCGTCGATCATCACGCCCGCATCGAGTTGTACTTCGAAGCCAGCGAGGGCCTTGAAGCTGCCATCCTGCGCATTCAGCGGGAAGCCGAAACCGCCGTTCGCAATGGCGCCGCCCTGCTGATCCTGTCCGACCGCTATCCGCCCGAGCCGCATCACCTTGCCGTGCATGCCCTTCTGGCCACTGGTGCCGTGCACAGGCACTTGGTCGAGACCGGCGTGCGTTGTAATTGCAACTTGGTGGTAGAGACCGGCAGCGCCCGCGATCCGCATCATTTCGCCTGCTTGATTGGATTTGGCGCGACCGCGGTGTATCCGTATCTGGCCTACCAGACGCTGTTCGATATGGGCCGGCAAGGTTTGATCACCGGCCACGATGGCGAGCAAGCGGAATTGGGTCGCAGCTATCGGCGCGGTATCAAGAAAGGCCTGCTCAAGATATTGAGCAAGATGGGCATCAGCACCATCGGCAGTTATCGCGGCGCGCAGTTGTTTGAAATTGTTGGCTTGGCCGACAGCGTGGTCGAGCTGTGCTTCCGCAATACGCCCTCACGCATCGGCGGTGCCGATTTCGACGATCTGCAGGAAGACGTGCAGACCCTGACCCTACTTGCCGGTGATCACATCGCCCCGCTGGATCCCGGCGGCTTGCTCAAGTTCATGCACGGCGGCGAGTACCACATGTACAACCCGCAGGTCGTGCAGACCTTGCAGCGGGCGGTGAAAACCGGCGACTGGGACGACTGGAAAACCTACGCAGACATCGTCAATCAACGACCGCCATCGACCTTGCGCGACCTGCTCGATCTTCAGCCACTCGGCCCGCCGATTCCGCTGGATGAAGTCGAGCCAGTCGAGGCGATTCTGTCGCGCTTTGATTCGGCCGGCATGAGCTTGGGCGCGCTGTCGCCGGAGGCGCACGAAGCGCTGGCCATTGCCATGAACCGGCTCGGCGGGCGCAGCAATTCGGGCGAAGGCGGTGAAGATCCGCTGCGTTATGGCACCGAAAAATCCTCCAAGATCAAGCAGGTCGCATCGGGTCGCTTTGGCGTCACCCCGGAATACCTGATGAACGCCGAGGTGCTGCAAATCAAGATCGCCCAAGGTGCCAAGCCCGGCGAAGGCGGCCAGCTGCCCGGTCACAAGGTCAACGAGCTGATCGCGCGCCTGCGTTATGCCAAGCCCGGCATCGGCCTGATCAGCCCACCGCCGCACCACGATATTTATTCGATTGAAGATCTCGCCCAGCTGATTTTTGATCTGAAGCAGATCAACCCGGCGGCCTTGGTCTCGGTGAAGTTGGTGGCGCACGCCGGCGTCGGCACGATTGCCGCCGGGGTGGCCAAGTGCTACGCCGATCTGATCACCATTTCCGGCAACGATGGCGGCACCGGCGCGAGTCCGCTGTCGTCGATTCGCTACGCCGGCTCGCCGTGGGAACTCGGTCTTGCCGAGGTCCAGCAAACCCTGCGCATGAACGGCCTGCGGCAGAAGGTGCGGGTGCAAG